>DATDDC010000083.1:0-2000 GCA_036523995.1 Anaeromyxobacter sp. | reverse complement strand
GTCGAGGTCGGGGTCGAGGTCGGGGTTGCCGTCGCGGTCGGGGTCGTCGAGCCCCCGGACCCGCCCGTAGATCCTTCCGAGCGCCCGTGCGTACTCCTCCGCAAGGAGGCTCCCCATGCGCCCGCTCGCGTTCGTCGTCCTCGCCGTGCCAGCCCTCTGCCTCGCCGCCGATCTGCGCGCCCCGTCCCGCATCGACGCGGTCACGGTCTACCGGTCCTCCGCGCGTGTCACCCGGTTCGCCCGGGTGGAGCTGCCGCCGGGTCCGGCGCGCGTGCTCCTCGAGGGCCTCCCGGACTCGATCGACGACGACTCGATCCGCGTGGAGGGCAAGGGGAGCGCGCAGGCCCGCCTCTTCGGCGTCTCGGTCGAGCGGGTGACGCTCGCGGACGCCGCCGCGGCCGAGGCCCGGGCCGCCGAGGAGAAGCTCTTGCAGCTCGGGGACGACGACCGCGCGCTCGACGACCGCTCGAGGGCGGCGCAGGCGCGGCTCGAGCTCGTGCGCTCCCTGCGCTCCACGTACTCGGAGGAGCGCACGAAGAACCTCGCCGTCCGCCCCGTATCCATGCGGGAGTGGGCGGAGCTCGCCTCGTTCGTCGCGGACGAGACCGCGGCGGCCGCGGCCGAGACCCGCAAGGTCGAGGCGGCGAGGCGCGAGCTCGGCAAGCGCATCGCTCAGGCGCGCGCGGACCTCGAGAAGGTCCAGGCGAAGCGGGGGAAGACGACGAAGACGGTGCTCGTGGAGGTCGAGGCGGAGAAGGGCGGGGCGCTCGACCTCGCCGTCTCCTACGCCGTGCCGTCGGCGGGCTGGGCGCCGGTCTGGGACGCGCGGCTCCTGCCGGACGCCTCCCGGATCGAGCTCGCCTTCCAGGGCTCGATCTGGCAGCGGAGCGGCGAGGACTGGCAGGGCGTGGCGCTGTCGGTCTCGACGGCGCAGCCGGCGCGCGGCCTCTTCGTCCCGGAGCTCCAGCCGCTCTATCTCACCCAGCTCGTGGCGCCTCCGCCGCGGCCCCTGCCCGCGTCGCGCGGCGCGCGCCCGGGATTCCTGGCCCAGGCGCCCGAGGCGCAGGTCCGCGAGGAGGAGAAGAGGGCGGAGGTCGCGAAGGCCGACGCGGCGTACGACGCCGTGACCGCCCAGGCGTTCGTCGACGAGGGCCTCCTCTCCGCGACCTTCACGGCGCCGCGCCGCGAGACCGTGGACGGATCGGGCCAGCCGCGCAAGATCCCCCTCGCGCGCTTCCCGCTGGAGGCGCGGATCGCCCGCACGGCGGCGCCTCGCGTGGACGCGTCCGCCTTCCTCACCGCCAAGGCGGTGAACGAGACCGGCTTCCCGCTCCTCGCCGGCGTGGCCGGCGTCTACGTGGGCGCCGAGTTCGTCGGTCGCGCGGCCCTCCCCGCGACGCCTCCCGGCGGCGAGCTCGAGCTCGCCTTCGGCGCGGACCCGCGGCTCGAGATCGAGCGGAAGCTGCTCGACCGCAGGCGCGAGAGCGCCGGGCTCATCTCGAAGGACGAGGTGGTCCGCTACCGCGTGCGCATCGCCGTGAGGAACCGCTGGGCCGCGCCGGTGGCGCTCCGGCTCCTCGACCTCCTGCCCGTCTCGCGCGACGAGAAGATCAAGGTCGAGCTGCTCGACGGCACCACCCCCGCGACGCGCGAGGATCCCGAGCGGCCGGGCGTGCGCGTCTACGAGCTCGCGCTGGGCGCGCGCGAGGAGCGGGTGCTCGAGCTTCGCTACGAGGTGCGGTATCCCCGCGGCCTCGCGGTCGCGGGGCTCGAGTAGGGCGTGGAGCGGCTGGTGCCCCGACCCAGGCATGATGCCTACTGCGAGCGCCGATCCTC
This sequence comes from Anaeromyxobacter sp., assembly GCA_036523995.1. Lineage (GTDB taxonomy): Bacteria > Myxococcota > Myxococcia > Myxococcales > Anaeromyxobacteraceae > Anaeromyxobacter. The sequence goes on along the minus strand of DATDDC010000083.1, from coordinate 164 downwards.
TCGCTGCGGCGGGCGGCCTCGTCGGTGCGCTGCTCGACCTCCGCTTCTGGGAGCCGCGCACAGCGGCGCAGTGATTGCTGCGCCTGCGCTGCTCCCTCCTCGGGCGCCCGCCTCGCTTCGGTCTCGGCGCTCTCGTCACGTCACCATGCCTGGGTCGGGGCACT
>DATDDC010000082.1:0-9951 GCA_036523995.1 Anaeromyxobacter sp. | reverse complement strand
CGGCGCTCCCCTCGCGCGACGCGGCGGAGCCCACGGCCGCGGTCCGGCTCGCGAAGCCGCTGGCGCGGCTCGACGGGGACGGTTCCCGGGCCACGGGCGAGCTCCGCTCGCGGCTCCAGGCCACCCTCTCCGCCAAGGTCTCGGGCACGATCCTCGAGGTCGACGTGCAGCCGGGCGATCGCGTGCGGAAGGGCGATGCGCTCGTGCGGCTCGATCCGGCGACGCTCCTCATCCAGCTCGACCAGGGGCGCGCCGCGCGGAAGATGGCCCTCGCCGCGCGCGACGCCGCCCGCGCCGACCTCTCGCGCACGGCGCAGCTCTTCGGCGCCGGGAGCGCGCCCCAGGCGCTCCTGGACAGGGTCTCGGCCGGCTCGGCCCAGGCCGACGCCGCGTACGACCAGGCCGACGCGCAGGTCCGGCTCCTCGAGCAGAACCTGAAGGACCACGTGCTGCGCGCGCCCTTCGACGGCGTCGTCGTGGCGCGCACGAGGAACGTCGGCGACTTCGTCGCGGCGATGCCGCCCACGCCGGTCGCCACCCTCGTGGCGACCGAGGCCGTCGAGGTGAGGCTCTCCGTCCCGGAGGGCCTCGTCGATCCGCTCCGGCCCGGCGTCGAGCTGCACGGCCGCGCCCTCCCGGGCGGCGCGTCCTTCGTGGCCCGGGTGACGAGCGTCGGCGCGATCGTCGATCCCGCCACGCGGGCGGTGGAGGTGCTCGCGGAGGTGCGAGCGGCCGGCGGGACCGCGCGCGGAGCTCTCCGGCCGGGCGGCCTCGCCGAGGTGGACCTCGGCGCCACGGCCGCGGGCGAGGGGCCCTTCGTCCCGGCGCAGGCGGTGGCGCAGGAGGGGGAGCGGCGCTTCGTGTGGGTGGTGGAGGGCGGCGCCGCGCGGCGGCGCGAGGTCCGGGTGGAGGCGGTGACGCCCCGCTGGTTCCGCGTGCGCGCCGGCCTCGCCGGCGAGGACGCGGTGGTGGTGGAAGGCAACGCCGGGCTCCGCGACGGCATGCGCGTCGCGGTGGCGGGCTAGGGAGGCGACCATGGACGCGATCAAGACCTTCATCACGCGGCCCGTCTTCACCGCGATGCTCGTCCTCGCGGTGGTGGTGTTCGGGCTCAACGCCTATCCGAAGATGGGCGTCGATCAGTTCCCCAACGTCGACTTCCCGGTCGTCACGGTCACGACGGTGCTGCGCGGCGCCGACCCCGAGACCGTCGAGCGCGACGTCTCCGACCCGCTGGAGGAGGCCCTCTCCTCGCTCGGCGGCGTCGAGGTGCTCCGCTCGGTCAACGTCGACTCGGTGTCGCAGGTCATCGTGCAGTTCGCGCTCGAGAAGAGCGCGGACGTCGCGGCGCAGGACGTCCGCGACCGGGTGCAGGCGACGCTCTCCAGGCTGCCCCGGGACGCCGAGCAGCCCATCGTGGAGAAGTTCGACGTGGGCGCGGCGCCCATCCTCACGCTCGCGCTCTCCGGGGCCCTCGCCCCGGAGGAGCTCACCCGGCTCGCCTCGGACGTGGTGAAGCCCGCGCTGCAGCGGCAGGACGGCGTCGGCTCGGTGGAGGTGGTGGGCGGCCGCAAGCGCGACATCCGCATCGTGGTGGACCCCTCGCGGCTCCGCTCGTTCGGCGTCGCCGCGAGCGACGTCGCCCAGGCGGTGAAGGTCCAGAGCGTCGACGTGCCCGGCGGGCGCGCCGAGGAGCCGGGGGCGGAGCGGACGGTCAAGGTGTCCGGCGAGGCCCGCACGGTGGCCCAGCTGCGCGACCTCGTGGTGGCGAGCCCCGGGGGCGCTCCCGTGCGGCTGCGCGACGTCGCCGACGTGATCGACGGCCCGGCCGAGGCGCGCTCGGCGGCGGTGCACGACGGGAAGCCCGCCATCGCGCTCGTCGTGAGCAAGCAGTCCGGCGCCAACACCGTCCAGGTGGCGGAGCGCGTGGCGGGCGCCCTGGGCGATCTGCAGAAGCTCCTCCCCCGGGGCGCCGAGCTCAGGGTGGTGCGGGACAACGCGCGCTTCATCCGCGCCTCGATCCGCGGGGTCCAGGAGGACCTCGTCCTGGGCGGCCTCCTCGCCGTCGTCATCGTGCTCGTCTTCCTGCGGAGCTGGCGCTCGACCCTGGTGTCGGCGCTGGCGCTGCCGACGTCGGTCATCGGCACCTTCGCCGTCATGCACGCGCTCGGCTACACCTTCAACCTCGTCACGATGCTGGCGCTCACGCTCTCCATCGGGCTCCTCATCGACGACGCCATCGTGGTCATCGAGAACATCAGCCGGCACGCCGAGGAGGGCGCCGCGCCCGAGAAGGCCGCGCACGCGGGCACGAAGGAGATCGCCCTCGCCGTCCTCGCCGTGACGCTCGCCATCGTGGCGGTCTTCGTGCCGGTCGCCTTCATGGAGGGCATCATCGGCCGCTTCTTCTCGGCGTTCGGCATCACCGTCGCCGTCGCGGTCTGCATCTCCTACTTCGTCTCGATGACGCTCACGCCCATGGCCTCCGCCTTCGTGCTCCGGAGCCAGGGCGAGCCGGGCCGCCTCTCGCGCGGGATCGAGCGCGCCCTGGGGGCCGTGGAGAGCGGCTACCGCCGCGTCCTCGCCTGGGCGCTCGACCACCGGGCGGCCACCCTCGCCATCGCCGCCGCGGCCCTCGTCGCCACGGTGGGTCTGGGGCGCTTCCTGCAGTTCACGTTCCTGCCCTCGCAGGACATGAGCGAGGTGAAGGTGACCCTCGAGCTGCCCGCGGGCACGCCGCTCGACCGCACCGTCCGCGAGCTCGAGGCCCTGCGCGCGCAGGTCGGCAGCATCCCGGGCGTCACCGGCGTCTTCGCCACCGCCGGAGGCGGCATCCGCGAGGAGGTCCACAAGGGCGAGCTCCTCGTCTCGATGGTGCCGGGCGGGCGGCGCGCCTACGGCCAGGAGGACCTGAAGGCGTGGCTGCGCGCGAACCTGCGGCGCCCCGCCGACGCGCAGCTCGGCGTGCAGGACCTGGGCATGGTCTCCGGCGGCGGCGCGCGGCCGCAGCCGGTGCAGCTCAACGTCCGCGGCCAGGACTGGAGCGAGGTCGTGGCAGCGGCGGAGAAGGTGCGCGCGCACATGAAGGGGAGCCCGCTCTTCTCCGACGTGGACTCGACCTACCGGCCCGGGAAGCCCCAGGTGTCGGTGGAGATCGACCGGGACCGCGCCGCCGCGCTCGGCATCCCGGCCGCGAGCATCGGCCTCTCCGTGCGCGCCTTCCTCGGCGGCGACGACTTCGCCAAGTTCCGCGAGGGCACGGATCGCCACGACATCCGCCTCGAGCTGCCCGCGGACATGCGGACCGCGGAGCGGATCGGCGAGCTCACCGTCCGCGCCGCGAACGGCCAGCTCGTCGAGCTCCGGAACCTCGCCACGCTGCGGGAGGAGACGGCGCTCTCGCAGATCGACCGGCAGTCGAGGCTCCGCCAGATCACGCTCCTCGCGGAGCTGCCCAAGGGCACGAGCCTGGGAGCGGCCATGCAGGACCTCTCCGCGTTCACCGCGAAGGAGCTGCCGGCGACCGTCCTCACCGACTTCGAGGGCCAGGGGAAGGAGCTCGGCAAGACCGGGGCGGCCTTCCTCCAGGCGCTGCTCCTCGGCGTCGTGCTCCTCTACATGATCCTCGCGGCGCAGTTCGGGAGCCTCGTCGACCCGCTCGCCATCATGCTGGCCCTGCCCTTCGCGGTGATCGGCGCGCTGGGCGCGCTCCTCGCCTCCGGGCAGTTCATGTCGATGTTCGCGATGATCGGCATGATCATGCTGATGGGGCTCGTCACCAAGAACGGCATCCTGCTCGTCGAGTTCACGAACCAGATGAAGGCGCAGGGCCGCTCCGCGCGCGAGGCGCTGCTCCTCGCCGGGCCGGTGCGGCTCAGGCCCATCCTCATGACCACCATCGCCATGATCGCCGGCATGGTCCCGGTCGCGCTCGCCCGCGGCGACGGCGCCGAGATGCGCGTGCCCATGGCGGTCGCCATCATCGGCGGCCTCGCCTCGTCCACCGTCCTCACGCTCGTCGTCGTGCCGGTGTTCTACACGGTGCTCGAGAGGCTGAAGGGCCGGCGCCGGCTCGAGGTCGTGGAGCCGGAGGCCGAGCCGCGAGCGTCGGCCGCCTGACCCCCTGCCCAGGAGAACCGAACATGTTCCGCACCCTGACGTGCGCGGCGCTGGCCGCGCTGCCGCTCCTCGTGTCCGCCGGGGAGCCCCTCACGCTGGAGCGGGCCCTCGCCGAGGCGGAGCGCGCCAGCCCGGATCTCGCCGCGGCGCGCGCCCGGCTCGAGCAGGCGCGCGCCTCCGTGGCCCTGGCGCGGGCGAGGATCCTGCCCCACCTCGCCGCGGGCGCGACCTACGTCCGGAATTCCGAGGAGGCGAAGCTGCGGCTCCCCGTCGGATACACCATCCGCGACATGGGCTCGCCGACCTCCGGCGGCGGCCTGCCCGGCGCGCCGACGACCTTCGCCGCGGTCCCCACGGAGCTCGCCGAGGCCACCCTGCAGCCGCGCGATCAGCTCGGCGCGCAGGTCGAGCTCACGCAGGCCATCCTGGCTCCGGCGCTCTGGTACGGCGTCGAGGCCGCCGGCGCGGGGGCGCGCGCCGCCGCGGAGATCGCCGAGGCGGCGCGCCGCGAGCTCCGCCTCGGCGTGTCCCAGGCCTACTACGGCGCGGCGGCCGCGCAGCAAGCGGTCGCCATCCAGGAGCGGCAGCTCGACGTCGCCCGGGCCCACGAGCACGACGCGCAGGTCCAGGTCGAGGCGGGAGTGCAGCCGCGCATCGCGCTCCTGCGAGCCCGGATCGAGACGGCGCGGGCGGAGCAGGACCTCGTCCGCGCCCGGAACGGCCTCCTCGTCGCGCAGAGCGCGCTCGCCGCGCTCCTCGGTCGCCGGGACGAGGCGGACTTCGAGCTCTCGCCGCCGCCGTCGCCGGCGCTCCCGGATCGGCTCTCCAGCCTCGAGGACGAGGCGCTCCGGCACAGGCCGGAGATGCGGGCCGCGGCCGCCGGCGTCGAGGCGGCGACCGCGAGGCGCCGCGCGGCGAGCGCGCAGTACCTCCCGGCGCTCGGGGCCTTCGGCCAGGCGCGCTGGTCGAGCCCGGCCGGAGTCACCGGCAAGGAGGAGTCCTGGGCGGCGGGCCTCTCGCTCTCGTGGAACCTCTTCGACGGCGGCGCCCGCGAGGCCGATCGCCGGGACGCTGGCGCCCGCATCGCGGAGGCCGAGGCCACGCTCTCGGCCACCGCCATCCGCGCGCGCGACGAGGTGCGCCGGGCGCGGCTCGACCTCGAGTCGGCGCGCGCGAACCGGGCCAAGGCGGAGGAGCAGGTGGCGCTGGCGCGGGAGAACCAGCGGCTCGTCGAGGCGGCGTTCCGGGCGGGCCAGTCCACCTCGCTCGAGGCCACGGACGCGAACGCGGCGCTCACCACGGCCGAGCTCGCGGCGGTGAACGAGCGGCTCGGCGCGGACCTGGCGGCGCTTCGCCTGCTCCGCGCGGCCGGGCTGTGAGGGAGGTTACTTCCGCTCCTCGAGCCTCACCTTCGCGACGGACCTCTTCCCGGCGCGCTCCCACTCGACCTCGACCTCGTCCCCGGGCCGGTGCGAGCGGAGCGCGAAGGCGAGGTCCTGGAGCGAGAGGAGGCGGGTGGCGCCGAGCCGCAGGAGGACGTCGCCCGCCCCCAGCCCCGCCCGCTCGGCGGGGCTCCCCGGCCGGACGCCCGTGAGCGCCACGCCCGGCTCGCTCCGCTCGGCGAAGTCGGGGATGGCGCCGAGGTAGCTCCCGTAGCCGCGCTCGCGCTGGCCGGGGTGTGGCGGCGCCTCCGCGGTCTTGACCACCTCGAGCCGGCCGTCGCGCTCGGCGGCGTCGCGGGCGAGCCGGTGCGCGAGGCGCGCGATGGCCGCGAGCCCCGCGGGGTCGATCTTGTCCGCGGTGTCCGAGGGCCGGTGGTAGTCGGCGTGCGCGCCGGTGAAGAGGAACAGCACCGGCACGTCGCGCGCGTAGAAGCTCGTGTGATCCGAGGGCCCGTAGCCGCCCCCGCCGAAGGCGACGTGCAGCGGCGGCGCGGGGCGGCGCGCCGCGGTCGCCTCGACCGTGGCGCGGAGCCCCTTCGCCGTTTCCGCGCCGTCCACGTAGACCTTGCCGTCCCTGGGCCGCCCCACCATGTCGAGGTTCACCATGAGCTGCATCCCCTCCACGCGGCAGCGCGCGGGCGGGTTCTTGACGAGGTGCGCGGATCCCAGGAGGCCCAGCTCCTCCGCGCCGAACGCGGCGAAGAGCACGGTGCGGCGGGCCGGCCCCTCGGCGGCGAAGGCGCGGGCGATCCCCAGGAGCGCGGCGACGCCGCTCGCGTTGTCGTCGGCGCCGGGGTGGACGGTCCCGAGCCGCTCCGGAGCGAGCGAGGCGTCTCCGCCGAGGCCGAGGTGGTCGTAGTGCGCGCCCACCACCACGCACTCGCCGGCGAGCGCCAGGTCGCGGCCGGGCAGGACCGCCGCGACGTTCGCCGTCACGACCGTCTCGTGCTTCACGGCGACCGCCACGCGGGCCTGGGCGCCGAGGGGCCGCGAGTGGGGCCTCCCGTCCTCCTCGCCCGGAGCGGCGAGGGCGCGGGCGTCGACGCCGGCGCGGGAGAGGGCGGCGGACGTCGTCCGGACGGCCAGGATGCCGGCCCGCGAGGAGACCTGGCCCCGCCAGGGAGGCACCTCGTCCGGAGCCTCGTGCGCCCAGCCGTCGCGAACGCCGACGATCGCGGCGGCGCCGTGCTCGCGCGCGTTCGTCGCCTTGTAGCGCCACTCCGCGTAGCGAAGGTTCCGGGGATCGCGGAAGGGCGACTTCTCGTCGCTCTCCCGCGGGAAGTCCTGGGCGACGAGGACGATCTTCCCCTTCACGTCCAGGCCGGCGTAGTCGTCGTAGGAGAGGTCCGGCGCGGTGATGCCGTAGCCCGCGAACACGAGCTCGCCGGCGGCCGTGCCGTCGTCGCTGAAGTCGAGCGGGAGAAAGTCCTTCCCGAGCGCGGGCGCGGTGGCGCCGAGGGCGAGCGCGTTCCCCTCCCCGAGCGTGGCCCGGAAGGGCGCGTCGAAGCGCTGCACCCACTCGTCGCCGAAGGCGGGCACGAGCCCGGCCTCGCGGAAGCGATCCGCGATGAAGCGCGCCGCGGCGTTGGACCCCGCGGTTCCGGTCCCCCGGCCCTCGCGGGCGGGATCGGCGAGCCACGCCACCTCGGCGCGGGCCCGCTCCGGATCGATTCGCGCGTCAGCGCCCCCTCCGGTGGCGTACCGGCCCGCAGCGCACCCGAGGGCGAGCAGGAGGGCGGCGGACGGCCGGGCGAGGCGCATCCGCCATGGGATACACCGGATGTGCTCGGCGATCGCGTCCGGCCGCGCGGATCCGCACCCTTGCGCCCCGGCGGCCGACCGGGTAAGTAAATCGCTTCCCATGCGCCGCACCTTCTTCAAGTCCAAGATCCACCGCGCGACGGTGACGCACGCGGACCTCGACTACGAGGGCTCGGTCTCCATCGACGAGGACCTCATGGACGCGGCGGGGATCTGGCAGTACGAGGCGGTGCACATCTGGAACATCACGCGCGGCTCGCGCATCCAGACGTACGCGATCCAGGGCGAGCGCGGCTCGGGCGTCATCTGCATCAACGGCGCGGCCGCGCACCAGAACAAGCCCGGCGATCTCGTGATCATCTCCACGTTCGCCGAGCTCGAGGAGTCGGAGGCCCGCGCCCACGTGCCCACGGTCGTGCTCGTCGACCGGACGAACAAGATCGTCGCGAAGGACGCCATCGAGGTGGCGGGGCCCGCGCGCCGGGTGACGGCATGACGGTGTTTCTTTGGCGCCGCTGACGTGCGGCCGCTTCCCGATCTCGAGACCTTCCTCACGCTGTGCAAGCCGGGCCGCGCCGTCCCCGTGCGCGTCGAGGTGGACGCGGACACCGAGACGCCGGTCTCGGCGTTCCTGAAGCTCTCGCAGGGCGAGGACCAGGCCTTCCTCCTCGAGTCCGTCGAGGGCGGCGAGCGGAGCGCGCGGTTCTCGTTCCTGGGCGCCGGGCCGCGCGGCGTCATCCGCTGGAAGCTCGGCGACGCGGGGGATCCCTTCCAGGCGGTGCGCGACGCCCTGGCCACGCACCGATCGGTGCGCGTGGACGGCATCCCGCGCTTCTCCGGCGGCCTCGTGGGGCACGTCTCCTACGACGCGGTGAAGCTCTTCGAGCCGCGCGTCCCCATCGCCAACCCGGACGAGCTCGGCTTCCCGGACGTCCTCCTCATGGACTTCGACGAGGTGGTGGCCTTCGACAACCGCCGCCACTCCCTGCACGTCATCTGCGAGGTGCGCTGCGGGAAGGGCGACGACCCGCGCGCGCTCTACGCGCGGGCGGTGTCGCGCATCCGGGCGCGCCTCCGGACGCTGGCGCGGCCGCTCCAGGACCGCCGGGCGCGGCGGGCGGCGCATCCGGCGGAGCTCGTGCCGCGCGTCGCGAAGAAGGACTACCTCGCCGCGGTGGAGCGCGCCAAGGAGTACGTGAAGGCCGGCGACTGCCAGCAGATCGTGCTCTCGCAGCGCTTCGACGCGCGCGTGTCCGTGCCGCCCTTCGAGATCTACCGGGCCCTGCGCCGCGTGAACCCCTCGCCGTACCTCTTCTTCCTCTCGGACGGCGCGCGCGCCCTGGTGGGCTCCTCGCCGGAGACGCTCATCAAGCTCGAGGCGGGCGAGGTGACGCTCCGGCCCATCGCCGGGACGCGCAGGCGCGGCAAGGACGCCGAGGACGATCAGCGGCTCGAGGCCGAGCTCCGCGCCGATCCCAAGGAGAACGCCGAGCACGTCATGCTCGTGGACCTGGGCCGGAACGACGTGGGGCGCGTGTCGGCCATCGGGTCCGTGCGGGTCACGGCGCTCAAGACCGTCGAGCGCTACTCGCACGTCATGCACCTCGTCTCCGAGGTGAAGGGCCGGCTCGCCGGCGGCCTGTCGGCGGTCGACGTCCTCCGGGCCGGCTTCCCCGCCGGGACGGTGTCGGGCTCGCCCAAGGTGCGGGCCATGGAGATCATCGACGAGCTCGAGCCGGCGCGGCGCGGGCCGTACGCGGGCGCGGTGGGGTACTTCGACCGGGGCGGCGACATGGAGATGTGCATCGCCATCCGCACGCTCATGGCGAGCGGCCGGCGCGTGTCGGTCCAGGCGGGCGGCGGGCTCGTGTACGACTCGGTCCCCGAGGCGGAGTACCAGGAGACGCTCTCCAAGGCGCGGGCGGTGTTCACCGCCGTGGCCCAGGCCGAGGGGCGCGCCCTCGACGCCGTGGCGAAGCCCATCGCCAAGCGCCCGCGGCGCGACGTCGCGGCGCGCACCGTGGCGCTGCCGCGGCCTCGCCGTCCGGGTGGGAAGCGGAGGGTCCGGCGATGACTACTCGCGGCGAGGCGCGCGAGGCCGTCGCCGAGACGGGCACGCGAGGAGCGAGCAGCGCAGGCGTACTGCTTCCGTACGCCGAGCAGCGCAGCGACGAGCCTGCCCGTCGCAGGCAGGCATCGCGCGCCGCAGCACGCCTCCTCCTCATCGACAACTACGACTCCTTCACGTTCAACCTCGTCCAGTACCTGGGCGAGCTCGGCGCGCAGGTGGACGTCTTCCGCAACGACCAGGTCGACGTGGCGGGCATCCGCGGCCGGCGCCCCGACGGGATCGTCCTCTCGCCCGGGCCGTGCACGCCCAACGAGGCGGGGGTGACGCTCTCCGCCATCCGCGAGCTCGCGGGCGAGCTCCCCATCCTCGGCGTCTGCCTCGGCCACCAGGCCATCGGCCAGGCGTTCGGCGGGAGGGTCGTCCGGAACTTCCGCGTCGTTCACGGGAAGTCGAGCCTCGTGCATCACGGCGGCGGCGGGCTCTACGCCGATGTCCCGTCGCCCTTCGAGGCGGGCCGCTATCATTCGCTCGTGGTCGAGCGCGAGTCGCTCCCCGCGG
>DATDDC010000081.1:0-5504 GCA_036523995.1 Anaeromyxobacter sp. | reverse complement strand
GACGCCGCCCTCCGCGCCCGCCTCGACGCCGTGCTCGACGCGGGCTCCGCGCCCGGCGGCGCAGCGAGCACGGTGGTCGCCCTGGAGGGCCGCGGCGCGCGCCTCGTGCGAGAGGGCGCCGTGCCGTTCGGCGCCGTCCTCGCCGCCTTGCGCGAGGAGGGCCGGTGATCTAGCGTCCGGGCCCGCAATGGCCGAGATCGCCCCATTCCGCTCCATCCGGTACTACGCCACGCGAGGGCGGGCGCTCGGCCAGCTCCTCGCGCCGGAGTACGACCTCGTGTCCGAGGCGCAGCGGGACGAGCTGCTGCACGGCTCCCCGCACAACATCATCCACCTCACCCTCGGCGAGGAGCGGCCGGGCGACGCGCCGGGCACGACGAACAAGTACGTGCGGGCGGCCGCGTTCTGGAACGACTGGCTCGCGCAGGGCATCCTCCGCCGCGATGCCAAGCCGGCGCTCTACCCGCTGGAGCAGAGCTTCTGGGCGCCCGACGGCCGCGACCTCAAGCGGCGCGGCGTCATCGTGGCGGTGCGGCTGCACCCGTTCTCGGACGGCGTCATCGTCCCGCACGAGAAGACGCTCACCGCGCCCAAGGTCGACCGGCTCGAGATCCTCAAGGCGGTGAAGGCGAACCTCTCGCCCATCTTCGGCCTGTACCGCGACGAGAGCGGCGTCACCACGCGCGTCCTCGACGCCATCGCCGACACGGAGCCCGTGGCCGAGACCGACTCCGACGACGGCGTGCACTACCGGCTGTGGCGCTCGGTGAACCCCGAGGTCGTGCAGACGCTGCAGGACCTCCTCGCGCCGCTGCGCATCTTCCTCGCCGACGGCCACCACCGCTACGAGACGGCGCTCGCCTACCGGCGCATGCTCGAGGAGCAGACCCCCGGGCTCCCCGCCGACGGCGGCCACCACTACATCCTCGCCTTCCTCTGCCCCATGAACGACCCGGGGCTCTTCCTCTTCGCCACGCACCGGCTCGTCTACGGCCTCAAGGACTTCTCGCTCTCGGCGTTCCTCGAGCGCATGGAACGCTACTTCGCCATCGAGACGCTCCCCGAGGACATCCGGCGCCCCGCCGGCCGCGCCTGGGCCATCTCCAAGCTCGGCGACCACGCCGGCAAGTCGACGAGCTTCCTCATGGTGACCGCCGAGGACCAGCGGGCGCGCATCCTCACGCTGCGCGACGACGTCGACCTCTCGGAGGCCGAGCTCCCCGCCAACGAGACCCTCGCGGCGCTCGACGTCACGGTGCTGCACTCGGTGGTGCTCCAGCACATCCTCGGCCTCTCGCCGCAGGCCCAGGAGAAGCAGGAGAACGTCACCTTCGTCCGCGATGCGGGCGAGGCCGTGAACCGCGTGCTCTCGGGGGAGCATCCCCTCGGCTTCCTGCTCAACCCCACGCCCATGTGGCAGGTGGAGGCGGTGGGCGAGGCGGGGGAGACGATGCCGCAGAAGAGCACGCTCTTCTATCCGCGCCTCATGAGCGGGCTCGTGATGCGCGAGGTGAATCCGCGCGAGCAGCCCTGAGCGGATCGCGTTCCGGGCTACCCGCGGGGCCCCCGTTGCGCTAAGAATCCGCCATGCCTTACCCCCAGGAACGCCCCCGCCGCATGCGCCGCACCGAGGCGCTGCGCCGCATGGTCCGCGAGACCACCCTCGCGCCGGACGACCTCGTCTGGCCCCTCTTCGCCGTGCCCGGGAAGAAGGTCCGGAACCCGGTGAAGAGCATGCCGGGCGTGTTCCAGCTCTCGGTCGACGAGCTCGTGGCGGAGGCGCAGGCCGGCTTCGACGCCGGCGTCCGCTCCGTCATCCTGTTCGGGGTGCCCGAGAAGAAGGACGCCGTCGGCTCCGGCGCGTGGGACGACGCAGGCGTGATCCCGCGGGCCATCCGGGCGCTCAAGGAGCAGGTCCCCGGCCTCGTCGTCGTCACCGACGTCTGCATGTGCGAGTACACGGACCACGGGCACTGCGGCGTCCTGAAGCCGCCGAAGGCCGGCGTTCCGATCGAAGCGTGGCGGCGAGCGCAGGGGCAGCCGGATGAGGCTGCCCCGGAGCGAGCGGGGGGTCCGGGGGGGCTTCATCCCCCCGGTATGAATGTCGACAACGACGCCACGCTGGAGCTCCTCGCCAAGGAGGCCGTGGCGCACGCCAGGGCCGGCGCGGACATCGTGGCGCCGTCCGACATGATGGACGGGCGCGTCGCCGCCATCCGCAAGGCGCTCGACGGCGAGGGCTACGCCGAAGTGCCCATCCTCTCCTACGCGGCCAAGTTCGCGGGGGCGTTCTACGGCCCGTTCCGCGACGCCGCGGAGAGCGCGCCGCGCGAGGGGCCCGGCATCCCCAAGGACCGCAAGGCGTACCAGATGGACCCCGCCAACGCCCGCGAGGCGCTGCGCGAGGTGGCCCTCGACGTGGCCGAGGGCGCCGACATGGTGATGGTGAAGCCCGCCGTGCCGTACCTCGACATCGTGCGGCTCGTCCACGACCGCTTCGACCTGCCGGTGGCCGCGTACCACGTGTCCGGCGAGTACGCGATGATCAAGGCCGCCGCCGAGAAGGGCTGGATCGACGAGGAGCGCATCATGCTCGAGACGCTCCTCTGCATCCGGCGGGCGGGCGCCGACCTCATCCTCACCTACTACGCGAAGGACGCCGCAGCGCTGCTCACGGGACGCCCCGCCGCCCCGGGGCGATCGGGACATGCCCGGTAACGGCGCCGACACCTTCAAGGTGGTCGAGGTCTCGCCCGTGGGCGAGGAGACCCTGGAGCGCGCGCTCAACGACTGGGCGAAGGAGGGGTGGAGCTTCGAGTCCATCCACTTCGTCTCGCGCGAGGGCTCGCACCGCCCGGCGCTCGCCTACCTCTTCTTCGTGCGCGGCGGATCCGCCCCGCGGTCCGGAGCCCCCGGGTAACGATGCGCGACGCGCGGCCAGAGGGGAGCCCGTACCCGAAGGCGGACCTCACGCTGCGGGGGCTCTCCCGCCTGGCGGACTTCGCGCTCGCCTTCGTGCTCGCCAAGACCGCGCCGCAGATCGGCCCCATCCTGGCGGCCTTCTACCTCCTCGTGGCGGATGGGCTCATGAGCGGCCAGTCCGTGGGGAAGCGCATCTTCGGCATCCGCACGGTCAACGTGACGCGGCGGGCCCCGGCCGGCTATCACGAGTCGGTGCTCCGGAACGCGCCCTTCGCCCTCGTGGCGATCTTCTGGGCGATCCCGCTCCTCTGGCCGATGCTCTTCGTGGCGGGCCTGCCCATCGTGGGCTTCGAGGCCTACATGATCTTCTCCGATCGGCTGGGGATCCGGATCGGCGACATCTTCGCGGACACGCAGGTGGTGGACGCGAAGGTGCTCTCCAAGGCGGGCGAGATCGCGCACGGCATCCGGCCCATCGCCACGCCGCCGCCGAGGTCCTCTCCCACCGCCACGTGCGAGGGCCGCCCGCCCTCGCGCGCCGCCGCCTAGGGAGCCTTCCGCACCCGCGATGCGCATCGCCCTCACGCACAACCTCCGGCTTTCCGACTCGGAAGAGGAGGCGGAGTTCGACACCCGCGAGACGGTGGACTCGCTGGCGGGCGCCATCGAGCGGCTCGGCCACCGGGTGGAGCGGATCGAGGTCTCCGGCCCCGCCTCGCGGACCGTGGCGCGGCTCGAGGCCTACGGGCCGGACCTCATCTTCAACACCGCCGAGGGGCGGCGCGGCCGGTTCCGGGAGGCGTTCTTCCCGGCGCTCTTCGACGAGCTGGGCATGCCCTACACGGGCTCGGACGCCTACGCGCTCGCCGTCACGCTCGACAAGCAGCTCACGAAGCTCGTCCTGGCGCAGCACGGCATCCCCACGCCCCGGTGGCAGTACGTGGAGGACCCTGCTCGACTCCAAGTGAACGCGCTCCGCTACCCGGTCATCGTGAAGCCGAACTTCGAGGGCAGCTCGAAGGGCATCACCCAGGACTCGGTGGTGGAGGAGCCGCTTCGCCTCCACGACGCGGTGGCCGGGGCGCTGGCGCGCTACCCCTCCGGCGTCCTCGTCGAGGAGTTCGTGGTGGGGCGGGACGTGACGGTGCCGTTCCTCGAGGCGGCGGCGCCGGACCGGCGCGGCGTGCTCCAGCCCGTCGAGTACGTGATCGACGAGGCCGCCTCCGCCACGCGCCGCTACGCCATCTACGACTACGAGCTCAAGACGAAGCAGGACAAGCTCGTCTCGGTGCGCGCGCCCGCCAGGGTGAAGCGCGCCCAGGCCGAGCGGATCCAGCAGATCTGCGAGGGCGTCTACCGCGTCCTGGGCGTGCGCGATCTGGGCCGCATCGACCTCCGCCTCGGGGACGACGGGCAGATCTACTTCCTCGAGGTGAACGCGCTCCCCTCGCTCGAGCCCGGCGCCGGCATCTACGCCGCGGCGGCGCTCGAGGGCCTGCACGCGGACGGCGTCCTCGCCGCCGTGATCCAGAGCGCCACGGCGCGCTGGGGCATCCAGGACCAGCGCACCCGCCGCGGCCGCCCGAAGAGGACCGAGCGGCTCAAGGTGGGCTTCACCTTCAACGTGAAGCGCGTCACGCCCGAGCCCACGGGCGAGCAGGACGAGGAGGCGGAGTACGACTCGCCCAAGACGCTCCAGGCCATCCGCGAGGCCATCGCGAGCTACGGGCACGAGGTGGTGGACCTCGAGGCCACCCAGGACCTGCCGCTCCAGCTCGCCTCGACGCCGGTGGACGTCGTCTTCAACATCGCCGAGGGCTTCAAGGGGCGGAGCCGAGAGTCGCAGGTGCCGTCGCTCCTCGAGCTGCTCGACATCCCGTACACCGGCTCCGACCCGGCCGCGCTCTCCGTCTCGCTCGACAAGGCCGTCGCGAAGCGGATGGTGCGCACGCACGGCATCCTCACGCCGGACTACCTCGTCCTCAACACCGGGAAGGAGCGGGTGCCGAGGGAGCTGACGTTCCCGCTGCTCGTGAAGCCCGTGGCCGAGGGCACCTCGAAGGGCGTGACGAGGAAGTCGATCGTCCGCACCGAGGACGAGCTGCGCGAGGTGGCGCGCGACATGATCGCGAAGTACCGCCAGCCCGCCCTGGCCGAGCAGTACATCGCCGGGCGCGAGTTCACGGTGGGTCTCCTGGGCGAGCGCAGGCCGCGCGTCCTGCCGCCCATGGAGATCGTCTTCCTCGACCCGAGCGATCCCACGCCCATCTACTCCTTCGACATGAAGCAGGACTGGTCGAAGGAGATCCGCTACGAGGTCCCGGCCAAGCTCGGGGCCAAGGAGCTGGACCGGCTGGAGCGGGCCGCGCGCGAGTGCTTCGCGGCGCTGGGCTGCCGCGACGTCGCCCGCGTCGACTTCCGCATCGACGCCGAGGGGCGGATCTTCTTCATCGAGTGCAACCCCCTGCCCGGGCTCACGCCGGGCTGGTCCGACCTCGTCCTCATCGCGCAGGCCGCGGGCATCGAGTACCGCGCGCTCATCGGGGAGATCCTCTCGTTCGCCATCCGCCGCTACCAGGAGC
>DATDDC010000080.1:0-6706 GCA_036523995.1 Anaeromyxobacter sp. | reverse complement strand
CTCCTGGCGCGCCCGGGGAGCCTCGTCCTCGCCGGCCTCGCCTTCGCGCTCGCCGGCGTCGCGGCCCGGCTCTCCGTCGAGGGCCTGGGGGGCGCCATGCTCGGCTTCGCGCGCGGCGCTCCGGCATCGCTCCTCCTCGGGCCTCAGCTCATGCTGGGGGCGCTGGCCGCCTTCGCGGCGGCCGCGCTCGACGTCTGGTGGCTCGCGACCGTGGCCTCCTTCGCGTGCGGCGGCGGAAGCGACTAGGCCTTCCCGATCCAGCGCCGCAGCGAGATCTTCCGCATCCGCAGCGTGGCCACGTGGTAGGCGAGGGCCGTGCCCGAGGCGAGCGCGGCGGCCCCCAGCGCGAGCCCGCCGAGCCACGGGCTCGCGCCGAGCGCCAGGGCGACGACGCCACCCGCGGTGAGGCCGGCGACCACGAGGCCGAGGAAGAGCAGGACGCCGATGGCGCGGACGTGCGCGCCCACCCGCTCCACGTCCTCGGAGTGCACGTTGACGCGGAACTTGCCGCCCTCGAGGTCGACCAGGATCTGCGTGAGCTGGCCGGGGACGTCCTCGGCGAGCCCCTGGAACTTGAGGAGCGACTTCATGAGCGTCGACGAGGCGTCGCCCGGGTTGAAGCGCTGGAAGAGCAGCTCCTTCGCGTAGGGCAGGCCGATCTCGAGGATGTCGAGCCGCGGGTAGAGCCTGCGGATGATCCCCTCCACCGTGATCGAGGCCTTGGCGAGGACGGCGTACTCCTTCGGGATGCGGATGCGGTGGCGGACGGAGAGGTCGAGCAGGTCGCGGAGCAGGGTGGCCGTGCGGATCTCCTCGAGCTTGAGGCCGAGGTAGCGTTCCAGGATGCCGCGGATGTCCCCCTTGAACTCGGCGATGGGCGAGTGCACGTCGGGCACGCCGATGCGGTTCAGGATGCGCGCCACGGAGTCCGGATCGCGCAGGGCCACCGCCACGATGAGGGTGACGAGCGCCTCGCGCTGGATCCGCGTGAGCCGGCCCATGAGCCCGAAGTCGACGAGGGCGATGCGGTTCCCCGGCAGGACGAGGATGTTCCCGGGGTGCGGGTCTCCGTGGAAGAGGCCGTCCTCGAAGAGCTGCCGGAAGGCCGCCTCGATGATGTTCCGGGCCACCTTCTCGAGGTCGAAGCCGGCCTTCTCCGTGACCTCCGAGACCTTGGTGCCCTCCACGTAGTCGAGCGTGAGCACGGTGGAGGACGACAGCTCCCAGTGCACGCGCGGGATGACGAGGAACTCGCGCCCGGCGGCGTTCTCGCCCATCTCCTTGGCGTTGCGGGCCTCGTTCGAGAAGTCGAGCTCCTCGTGCACGGTCCGGTCGAACTCCTCGATGATCCCGGTCGGCGTGTAGAGGCCCGTCTCCTCCACCACGGCCTCGAGCAGCTTGGCGAGGTAGTAGAGGAGGGTGAGATCGGATTCGATGCGCTCGCGGATGTCCGGGCGCTGCACCTTCACCACCACCCGCGCGCCGCCGTGCGTCCTGGCGAGGTGAACCTGTGCGATGGAGGCGCTCGCGAGCGGCGCCTCGTCGAGCTGCGCGAACAGCTCCTCCACGGACCGGCCCAGGCCGCGCTCGATCTCGCGGCGGATCTCGGCGATGGGGAGCGGCGGGCAGTCGTCCTGCAGCGACTCCAGCTCCTCCACCCAGTGCGCCGGGAGCACGTCGGGGCGGGTGGAGAGGAGCTGGCCGAGCTTCGTGAAGGTGGGGCCCAGCTCGCCGAGGAGGTGGCGGAAGCGCCGGGCCATGTCGCGGTCGGGCGGCGGGAGCGGCTCGCCCTCGCGCAGCGCCGCGTCGCGGGGGAGCGCGTCGCGCAGCCGCGTGCGCGCGACGTAGGCGCCGAAGCCGTGCTTCGCCACCGCCGCCGCGATCTGACGCAGGCGGTTCAGATCCTGGAACGCGCGCTCGAACATGGACCCCGACCGACTGTAGCACCGGGATCCGGGGGTCGCCACGCGGATGCCGGAGCCCCGTGGTAGAACCGCTCTTCCCCTGAGGCTCCCTCTCCCGTCGTGCGGGGAGGGGCGGATCGAACGGGAACGTGGCCGAGATCGCCCAGCCCGCCACCCCGATGATGCGGCAGTACCTCGAGACGAAGGCGAGGTACCCGGACGCCATCCTCTTCTTCCGGCTCGGGGACTTCTACGAGATGTTCTTCGAGGACGCGCTCACCGCTTCCGAGGCGCTCCAGATCACGCTCACCTCGCGCGCGACGGGGGACGACCGCGTGCCCATGTGCGGCGTCCCCTACCACGCGGCGCGCGGCTACGTGGCGAGGCTCCTCGAGAAGGGCTTCAAGGTCGCCATCTGCGATCAGGTGGAGGAGCCGGGGAAGTCCGCCCTCGTGCGGCGCGAGGTCACGCGCGTCGTCACGCCCGGCATGGTCTTCGACGAGGCGGCGCTCGAGCCGCGCGAGGCGAGCTACGTGGGCGCCGCCGCGCTCGGCGAGGACCGCTCCGGCCTCGCGCTCCTCGACGCCTCGACGGGCGAGCTGCGCCTCGGCGAGGTGGGGGACGACGCGCGGCTCGTGGACGAGCTCCGGCGCGCCGGCATCCGCGAGCTCCTCCTCCCCGCCGGCGCCGCGGGGGACCGGGTCGACGCGGTGGCGAAGAGCGTGGGCGTTCCCGCCACGCGCCGCCCCGACGCGGACTTCGAGCGCGCGGACGAGAAGCTCCGCCGCCACCTCGGCGTCGCCGCCCTGGACGGCTTCGGCGTCTCGGGCCTCCCTCTGGGCCTCGCCGCCGCCGCGGCTGCGCTCGCCTACCTCGCCGAGACGCAGCGCGCCGCCCCGAGGCACGTGGATCGCCTCTCGCGGCTCGCCACGGAGGACGCGCTCCTCCTCGACGAGGCCACCCGCACGAACCTCGAGCTCGAGCGGACGCTCTCGGGCGGCAAGCGGAAGGGGACGCTCCTCGCGCTCCTCGACCGGACGGTGACGGCGCCGGGGGGGCGCCGCCTCGCGGAGTGGCTCCGCTATCCCCTCACCGACCTCGACGCCATCCGCGCCCGGCTCGACGCCGTCGAGGAGCTCGCCGGCTCCTCGGTGGCGCGGGAGGACCTCGCCGGAGCGCTCCGGCCCGTGTCCGACGCGGAGCGGCTCCTCTCGCGCCTCGTCCTGGGGCAGGGGAACGCCCGCGACCTCCGGGCGCTCGCGAGCGCGCTCCTCGCCCTGCCGGCGCTCTCGGAGCTGCTCTCGGCCCGGAGCGCGGCGCTCCTCCGCGAGGCGGGCGGCCGGGTGCGCGGCCTCGAGGACCTGGCGGCGCTCCTCGACTCCGCCGTCGCGGAGGAGCCGCCCGCCACGCTCGGCGAGGGCGGGCTCATCCGCCGCGGCCACTCGCGCGAGCTCGACGAGATCGTCGCCATCGCCGAGGACGGGAAGGGCGTCATCGCGAGGATGGAGTCGCAGGAGCGGGCGAGGACCGGCATCGGCTCGCTCAAGGTCCGCTTCAACAAGGTCTTCGGCTACTACATCGAGGTGACGAAGCCGAACCTCCACCTCGTGCCGAAGGAGTACGAGCGCCGGCAGACCACGGTGGGCGGGGAGCGGTTCGTCACGCCGGAGCTGAAGGCCTTCGAGGAGAAGGTGCTCACGGCCGAGGAGCGCCGCTTCGCCGTCGAGCAGAAGCTGTTCGAGGCGCTCCGCGCCCGGGTGGCCGAGGCGGCCGCCCGCATCCGCACCGCCGCGGACGCGGTGGCCACCGCGGACGCGCTCCTCTCGCTGGCGCGGGTCGCCGCGGAGCGCGGCTACGCGCGCCCGGAGGTGGACGGGTCGGAGGCGCTCGAGATCGAGGACGGCCGCCACCCGGTGGTCGAGGCGGTGTTGCCGGACGGGCCGGCGTCGTTCGTGCCGAACGACGTGCACGTCGTCTCGCGGGGCGAGCTCGAGCGAGCGAAGGGGCAGCCGGATGAGGCTGCCCCGGCCCCCCAGGGGGCCCCCAAGGATGAGCGCGGCTTCGCCGCGGGCACGCATCTCGAGCGAGCGGGGGGTCCGGGGGGGCGCGAGCGAAGCGAGTGGCCCCCCGGCAAGACTGGCAGCGTGCTCGTGGTCACCGGCCCGAACATGGCCGGGAAGAGCACGGTGATGCGCCAGGCGGCGCTCGTGGCGCTGCTCGCGCAGATGGGGAGCTTCGTCCCGGCGCGGCGGGCGCGGGTCGGCGTCGTGGACCGGATCTTCACGCGGGTGGGCGCCTCGGACGACCTCGCGCGCGGCCGGTCCACGTTCATGGTGGAGATGACGGAGACCGCCGCCATCCTGCACAACGCCACGCGCCGCTCGCTCGTCGTCCTGGACGAGATCGGCCGCGGGACGTCGACGTTCGACGGCGTGTCCATCGCCTGGGCCGTCGCCGAGCACCTGCACGACGTGGTCGGCTGCCGTACCCTGTTCGCCACGCACTACCACGAGCTCCAGGACCTCGCCCGGGAGCGGCCGGCGGTGCGGAACCTCACCGTCGCCGTGCGGGAGGTGGGCGACCGGGTGGTCTTCCTCCGCAAGCTCGTCCAGGGCGGCGCCTCGCGCAGCTACGGCATCGAGGTGGCGAAGCTCGCCGGGCTGCCGCCCGAGGTGCTGGCCCGCGCCAGGGAGATCCTGAAGAACCTGGAGGCCATGGAGGTGGACGAGGGCGGGCACGCCGCGCTGGCGCGGGGCGCGAAGCGCCGGAAGGCCGATCCGGCGAGCCAGCTCGGCCTCTTCGGCGCGCCCGCGGATCCGGCGGCGGCGGAGGTGGCGAAGGCGCTTCGCGGGCTCGACGTCGACGGCCTGCGGCCGCTCGACGCGCTCAACCTCGTCGCCGGGTGGAAGAAGAAGCTCGGAGAGTGACCCCGGGGAGAAGCGTCGGCGCGCCGGCCTTCCCCCCGGGGTGCGGCGGGGGGGCGGCTACGCCTTCTTGTGGCAGTCGCCGCACTTCTGCGGGCCCTTCGCCTCCTTCTTGTGGCACTCGTGGCAGGCGGCGTGGGCCTTGTCCTTGTTCATCGTCTTCGCCAGACCTTCGATGGCGCCGCCCTTCTCGTCCTTGTGGCAGGCCGTGCACTTGAGCGCCTTGTGGCTCTCGTGCTGGAACGTGACGGCGCCCGGCTTGGCCGGAAGCGTGATGGGCGCGGTCGGGGCGTTGGCGTAGGCGCTCGAGGCGAAGGCGAAGGCGGCGGCGGCGAAGAGAGAGGCGAGCTTCTTCATTTCTTTGGCTCCCGCGAGGTCGACGAGGCGGGTGGATTCCCCCCCGTTGGCGCCGGGCACTGTAGCGCCCGACCGCTCCATTGACCTTGCGTCAAGAGCGCGCGCGGCGCCGAGGCGCGCGCGGCAAAAGCAACGGGGCCGGTCTCCCGGCCCCGCGCGACGTCCTGTCGATGTGGACGAGGGCTACGCCTTCTTGTGGCAATCGGCGCACTTCTGCGGGCCCTTGCCTTCCTTCTTGTGGCACTCGTGGCACTTGCCGTGCGCGGTGTCCTTGCTGACGGTCTTGTTGAAGCCCTGGATCGGGCCCCCGTCCATGGAGGCGTGGCAAACGGTGCACTTGTGCTGCGAGTGCTTCGCGTGCTCGAAGGTCACGTTGCCCGGCTTGGCCGGGAGCGTGATCGGACCGGCGGGCGGCGTCGCGGCCAGGGCGACCGGTGCGAGCGCGACGGCGACGGCGGTGAACAGCGCAGCGAGGATCTTGTTCACGGAGAAGCTCCTGGATTGGCTGGGGCGGACCATCCCGCCCTTTTAGGGACGCCGGACTCTACCCGAAATTCACGGCGCGACACGAGAAAACTGTGTCAAGGCGCCGCGTGCGGCGCCATGTCGCGCCCGTACTGTTGGTTCAAGCCATCTCGAGGACGGCGGAGACGAGCTTGTCGATGCCGGCCGCGATCGGCGCGATCCAGGGTCCAAGCATGTAGGCCGGGGTGGTCGCGATCTCGAGCCGCTCGTCCACCGCGATCTCCTCCACCTTGCACTCCACGTGGCGCGCGCCCCAGGACTCGATGGCGGCCGCCGTGTCCCGGTCGTTGCCGATGGTGACCTTCACCTTGTCCGCGCCGAAGAGCTTCGCCGCGATCACCGGGGCGATGCAGATGTAGCCCTGCGGCTTTCCCGCGGAGCGCATCTCGCGGGCCAGCCGCTCGACCTCGGGCAGGACGCGCATGTTGCGGCCCTCGGTCGCGAAGGTGCAGAGGTTCTTCGCGACGCCGAAGCCGCCGGGGAAGACGAGCGCGTCGAGGTCCTTCGCCGAGACCTTCGACAGCTCGACGATCTGGCCGCGCACGATGCGGGCCGCCTCCTCGAGGACGCGCCGCTTCTCGGCGCCCGCCGGCGCGCCCTTCAGGTGATCGACGACGTGCATCTGCTCCACGTCCGGCGCCATCGCGACGAGCTTCGCGCCGCGCCGGTCGAGCGAGAGGAGCGTGCACGTCGCCTCGTGGATCTCCGCGCCGTCGAGGAACCCGCAGCCGGACAGGACGACGCCCACGCGTTTCTGGGTAGCCATCGGACACCTCCGCCTAGCGAGAATGGAACCGGATGATACCGCCGAAAAATGGACGCTGATATCGAGGTGCTCGACAGTGGCGGTTCCATGGGCCGCGCCGCGATCGCGCTCGTCGCCGTCCTCTCGCTCGCCATCCCGGCCGGGGGGGACGCCGCCCAGGCCCACCGGGCAGGGCGGGCGCGCGCGCCCGAGGCGGCCCGCGGCTCGACCCCGGCGAAGCGCCCGGCGGC
>DATDDC010000079.1:0-6241 GCA_036523995.1 Anaeromyxobacter sp. | reverse complement strand
GCGCCGCGACCTGCCGCCCGAGGCCGAGGTCCCCATCCTCAACATCGTCTCGGCCGAGACCCAGTTCGCGAACGCCTACCTCTCCTTCTCGTCGAAGGTCCTGAAGCAGAACGAGATCACCGACTACCTCGTGCGCGTGGTGCAGCCGCGCCTCACCGCCATCGACGGCGTGCAGCGGGCCGACATCCTGGGCGCCCGCACCTTCGCCATGCGCATCTGGCTCAAGCCCGATCGCATGGCCGCGCTCAACGTGAGCCCGGCCCAGGTGCAGCGGGCGCTCGCCGCGAACAACTACCTCGCCGCCGTGGGGCAGACCCGCGGCGCCCTCGTGCAGGTGAACCTCACCGCCAACACGGACCTCCGCTCCGTGAAGGAGTTCGAGCAGCTCGCCGTGCGCGAGCAGAACGGCGCCATCGTCCGGCTCGGCGACGTCGCCGACGTCGTGCTCGGCGCCGAGGACTACGACGCCGCCGTGAACTTCAGCGGCGAGACCGCGGTGTTCATCGGCATGTGGGCGCTGCCGAACGCGAACGCGCTCGACGTCATGAAGCGGGTGCACGTCGAGATGGACTCGCTCCAGCGGGAGATCCCCGAGCAGATCCAGGCGCGCATCGCCTACGACGGCACGGACTACATCCGCAACGCCATCCGCGAGGTCCAGCAGACGCTGGGCGAGACGCTCCTCATCGTCGTCATCGTCATCTTCCTGTTCCTGGGCTCCTTCCGGTCGGTGCTGGTCCCGGTGGTGGCCATCCCGGTCTCGCTCATCGGCGCGGTGTTCCTCATGCAGGTGTTCGGCTTCACGGTAAATCTATTGACGCTGCTCGCCGTCGTGCTCTCGGTCGGGCTCGTGGTGGACGACGCCATCGTCGTCGTCGAGAACGTGGAGCGCCACCTGCGCCAGGGCTTGAAGCCCGTGGACGCGGCGCTGCAGGGCGCGCGCGAGCTCGTGGGCCCCATCATCGCGATGACCATCACGCTCGCGGCCGTGTACACGCCCATCGCCTTCCAGGGAGGCCTCACCGGCTCGCTCTTCCGCGAGTTCGCGCTCACCCTGGCGGGCGCCGTGACCATCTCCGGCGTCGTGGCCCTCACGCTCTCGCCCGTGATGTCGGCGAGCCTGCTCAAGGAGGGGCAGGAGGAGCGGGGCCTCGCCGGCAGGATCAACCGGGGCTTCGACTGGCTGAAGCGCACCTACGGCCGCCACCTCGGCACGGTGCTCGAGAACCGCCGGGCCATCTACGTGGCCTGGGGCGTCCTCTCCGTCCTCGCGCTCCTCATGTTCACGCAGGCGCCGAAGGAGCTCGCGCCCACCGAGGACCAGGGCATCATCTTCGGCATCGTGGACACGCCCTCGAACTCCACGCTCGACCAGGTGATGCCGTACACGCACGAGGTGAACCGGACGGTGATGCAGATGCCGGAGTCGACCTTCACCTTCCAGATCACCTTCCCCTCCGGCGGGTTCTGGGGCCTCGCCCTCAAGCCCTGGGACGACCGCAAGCGGACGGCGTTCCAGATCCTGCCCGAGGTGCAGCACCGGGTCGGCGCCATGACGGGGGTCCAGACCTTCCCCATCCTCCCGCCCGCGCTCCCGGGCGGCGGCTCCTTCCCCGTCGAGATCGTGCTCGCCTCGACCGCCGAGGCCTCCGAGATCCTGTCGTTCGCGCAGCAGCTCCAGGGCAAGGCCCTGGCGAGCGGGATGTTCGCCTTCCCGCCGCTCATCGACGTGAAGATCGATCAGCCGCAGTCCGAGATCGCCGTCGACCGGGACAAGGTGGCCGAGCTGGGCCTCGACCTCCAGACCGTGGGGCGGGACCTCGCAGCGGCCATGGGCGGCAACTTCGTGAACCGCTTCAGCGTGGGCGGACGCAGCTACAAGGTGATCCCGCAGGTGCTGCGCACCGAGCGGCTCAACCCCGAGCAGGTGAAGGACCTCCACGTGACCGGCCCCGGCGGCCAGCTCGTGGCGCTCTCCTCCATCGCCACCATCCGCGACTCGGTGACGCCGCGCTCCCTCAACCGCTTCCAGCAGCTCAACTCCGTGAAGATCAGCGGCGTGGCGATGCGCCCGCTCGATCAGGCGCTCGCGTTCCTGGAGGGGGAGGCCGCGAAGATCCTGCCCAAGGGCTACGTCATCGACTACACGGGCGAGTCGCGCCAGCTCCGCGTCGAGGGCGACCGCTTCCTGCCCGCCTTCATCCTCGCGGTGGTGCTCATCTTCCTCGTGCTCGCCGCGCAGTTCAACAGCTTCCGCGACCCCTTCGTCATCCTGGCGGGCTCGGTGCCCCTCGCCATGTTCGGCGCCCTCGTCATGGTGTTCCTCAAGATGCCGAACCCGAACATCCCGTTCTTCACGAACGGCTGGACGACGACGCTCAACGTCTACTCGCAGGTGGGGCTCGTGACGCTCGTGGGCCTCGTCTCGAAGAACGGCATCCTCATCGTCGAGTTCGCGAACAAGCTCCAGGAGAGCGGGTACTCCAAGCTCGACGCGGTGAGGGAGGCAGCGGTGACGCGGCTCCGGCCCGTGCTCATGACGAGCGTCGCCACCGTCTGCGGACACTTCCCGCTCACCCTCGTCACCGGGCCCGGCGCGCAGGCGCGCAACAGCATCGGCCTCGTGCTCGTGGCGGGCATGGCCATCGGCACGGCCTTCACGGTGTTCTTCGTGCCGGCCATCTACATGCTCATCGCGAAGGACCGCCACGCCCCGGCGCGGGCGCGCCCGGTGCTCTCGAGCGTGAACGAGCCCGGCGAGGAGGCGGTCGAGGCGAACTGAGGTCGGGCCGCCGCCTCCGGTGGCGCGAGATCGAGGAGACGCTCGGCCGACGCGATCCGCCGGGCGGTGGAGATCGCGCCGGTCGAGCCGACGGTGACCGAGCTCACCCGGTGAACTAGCGCTCCGAGGTGGCCGGAGCTCGGAGCGGGACGCGGGCGGCTGAGCCCCGCAGGCCGGCGCGGTCCGGGCCCGCCGGTTAGACGAGGGGTGTGCTCCCGCTCCTCCTCGCCATCGCCCTCGGCGCCGCGACTCCCGAGGCGGCGCGCGGCACCTACCGCGTCGAGGCGACCGTGCGCACCGCGGGCGTGCCGCTCCTCCGAACGCTCGAGCTGCGAGGCGACGTGGTGCTCCGGCCCGGCGACGGCCCGGGCGCGGTGCGGGCGCGCCTCGCCGCCCGCGGCCACGCCTGCGAGCTCGTCGGCACGATCGCCGAGAACGGGGCCCTCGCCTTCGGGCGCGGACAGCGCTGCTCCATCGCGCTCGACGATCCGGGCGTCCGCGGCCGGGTGGAGGCGACGCTCCGCTCCGGGGAGGGGCGCGTCGACGACGGCCGGATCGCGCTCCGGCTCGAGGTCGGCCTCGCCGGCACGGTGCGCATACCGACCGGAGGCGTGCCGGGCCTCGGCGGGGAGGCCGCGCTGCCGGTCGACGGGGACGCCTCGGTCCGCGCCGAGGGGCGACGCGACAACTCGCGGGGGGCGGGGCCGTAGAGCGGGCCCTCGTCGGGCTGCGCACCTGCAGCGTGCGCATCCGCGCGCGTCGATGCCTTGCGCGGCCGTCCGCTCACCCGCCGTCGCGCGACGGCGCCGCTCCCCGGCCTTCCCGGCCGACACCCGGAGGCCGGGCGGGGAGCGGGACGCCATTCCCCGACGCCGAGCGGCCGAGATCCCGCTACCCGCTGCCCTCCCCGAGCCCCAGGTACGTCTCCACGACGCGCGGATCGTCCGCGAGCTCCCGCGCGGAGCCGGCCAGCGCCACCTCCCCGGTCTCGAGCACGTAGCCGCGATCCGAGATCTGCAGGGCGGCCCGCGCGTTCTGCTCGACGAGCAGGATGGAGGCGCCGCGGCGGCGGAGCTCCACGATGACCTGGAAGATCTCGCGCACCACGATGGGCGCGAGGCCCAGCGACGGCTCGTCGAGGAGCAGCAGCCGCGGCCTCGACATGAGGGCGCGGCCCAGGGCCAGCATCTGCCGCTCGCCGCCGGACAGCGTGCCGGCGAGCTGGCGGCGGCGCTCCTTCAGGCGCGGGAAGATCTCGAACACCTCCTCGCGCGCGGCCTCGCGCTCGGCCCGCGGCGCCCGGCGGCGCGGGAACGCGCCGAGGAGGAGGTTGTCCTCGACGCTCATCCCGGCGAAGAGCTCGCGCGTCTCGGCGACGAGCGCGAGCCCTCGCGCCACGTTCTCCTCCACCGGCGCTCCGGCGATGGGCCTCCCCTCGAGGAGGATCTCGCCCGCCGCGGAGGGGATGAGGCCGGCGATGGCGGAGAGGAGCGTCGTCTTCCCCGCGCCGTTCGGGCCGATCACCGTGGCGATCTCGCCCAGGCCCACGCGCAGGGTCACGTTCCGCACCGCCGACACCTTGCCGTGGCGGACCTCGAGCCCGCGCACCTCGAGGAGGGCACCGCCCGCGCTCACGCGACGCTCCCGAGGTAGGCCTCGAGCACGGCCGGATCGCGGCGCACGTCGCGCGGGAGGCCCTCGGCGATCTTCCTGCCGAAGTCCATGACCACCACGCGGTCGGCGAGGCTCATGACGAGGTCGGCGTCGTGCTCGACGAGGAGGATCGACATCCCCTCGGCGCGGAGCGCGCGCAGGAGCTCCGCCAGCGCCTGCCGCTCCTGGTGCCGGAGGCCGGCCGCGGGCTCGTCGAGCAGGAGCAGCGTGGGATCGGCGCACAGGGCGCGCGCGATCTCGAGCGTCCGTTGCTTCCCGAGCGGGAGCGCCCCGGCGGGATCGAGGAGGTGGTCGCCGAGCCCGACGCGCTCGACCTCGCGCGCGGCCTCGGCGAGGAGGCGCCGCTCCTCGGCGCGGTCGAGCCGCCAGCTCGCGGCGACGAGGCCGGCGCGGCCGCGGAGGTGCGCCCCGAGCGCGGCGTTCTCGAGGACGGTCATGGCGGGCAACAGCCGCACGTGCTGGAAGGTGCGCGAGAGCCCCATGGCCGCGATGCGGCGCGGGCCCCGCCCCTGCACCGCCTCGCCGCGGAAGCGGATCTCGCCCCCGTCCGGCTCCGAGACGCCCGAGACGAGGTCGAAGAGCGTGCTCTTCCCGGCGCCGTTCGGGCCGATGACGGCGACGATCTCTCCCGCGTTCACGGACAGGCTCACCGCGTCCACCGCGACGAGGCCGCCGAAGCGCTTCGTGGCCGCCTCCACGCGGAGGAGCGGCTCTCCGGGCAGCGGCACGGGGCGGCGCAGGAGCGGCGGCGCACCGCCATCGATGCGCCTGCCCCCGCCGCGCCAGGGGACGAGCCGGGCGAGCCCGGGCCAGAGCCCCTCCGGCGCGCGCTGGAGCAGCGCCACCATCACCGCGCCGAAGACGATGAGCTCGAAGTCGCCCGCCTCCCCGACGAGCCGGGGGAGGAAGTCCCTCAGCCACTGCAGGACGAAGGTGACGATGCCGGCGCCGAGGACGGCGCCCCAGACCTGGCCGATCCCGCCCACCACGGCCATGAAGAGGTACTCGATGCCGGCGTGCAGCCGGAACGGCGTCGGCGAGACGAACCGCTCGAAGTGCGCGTAGAGCCAGCCCGAGGCCGCGGCCTGGAGCGCGGCCAG
Source organism: Anaeromyxobacter sp. (assembly GCA_036523995.1). Taxonomy (GTDB): domain Bacteria; phylum Myxococcota; class Myxococcia; order Myxococcales; family Anaeromyxobacteraceae; genus Anaeromyxobacter. The sequence goes on along the minus strand of DATDDC010000079.1, from coordinate 685 downwards.
GACGAAGATGGCGAGGCGGGCGCGGGCGGTGTCGACGCCCATGGACTCCGCCAGGATCCGCCCGCCGCGGAGGGCGCGGATGGCCCGGCCCTGGCGCGAGTCGAGGAGGTTCCGCGTGGTGGCGAGGGCGAGGAGGAGCACCGCCCAGACGAGCCAGCACGACCGCCGCGGCGTGTCGAAGCGGAGGCCGAGGAGGTCGATGGCGGGCAGCCCGCCCATGCCGGTGTGGCCGCCGAGGGACTCGAGGTTCCCGAAGAGGATCGAGATGGCGATGCCCCAGGCGATGGTGCCGAGCGGGAGGTAGTGGCCGGAGAGGCGGAGCGTCACCGCGCCGAGGACGGCGGCCACCGCGGCGGCGAGGGCGAGGGCGGCGGCGAGCCCTATCCACGGCGAGTGAAGCCAGGCCGGCCCGGCCGCGGCGGAGAGCGGGTAGCCGTGCGCGAGCGCGATGTCGCTGTCGCCGAGCTCGCGCAGGAGCCAGCCGAGCCGCCGCCGTCCGAGCGTGCGCGTGAGCCGGGGGCGACGCTCGTCGGAGGCGCGGAACCAGGCGTCCACCGGGATCGTGCCGAGGCGCTCGTCCCAGGCGCCCGGGTTGTAGACCAGCGTCCGCACGCGCACGTCCGCCCCGACCTGCTCGAGGAAGCGCGCCTGATCCACGAGCAGGATCTCGGCGCCGCCAACCACG
>DATDDC010000078.1:0-2864 GCA_036523995.1 Anaeromyxobacter sp. | reverse complement strand
AGAGCCGAGGACCCGAGGGTGCCCGAGGGCAGGCTCTTCGGGCCGACGTCCCGGGCGGCCGCCGTCGCGAGCCGGGGCACGAGGATGCCGCTTCCCGCCACGGCGAGACCGCCGGCGACGGTCTTCAGGAATTCTCGCCTCGTCGACATGGGATGTTCCGTTCGAGGGTGGATCGGCAGGTGAGGCCGTTCACGGCGCAGCGCTGCGGGTGGACCGCAGATCGATAGTCGGCTCGCCCTGGGGCTGCCGCGCGTCGCCCCAAGCGGGCGTAGGACTGCGCGCAAGAATTACTCTGGGTCGGGAGAGACGGAGACGAGACGAGACGGACGGGGGTCGGACGGGGGTCGGGAGACGAGACGGGACGGGACGGGACGGACGCGGACGCGGGGCCGGCCGGCGGGCCCCCGGGGCGGCCGGGAACACCGATGAATTACTCTGGGTCGGGAGGGAAGCCGGCTCCGGCGGGCACGTCTTCCGTTGACACCTCCGCACCGCGTCCATAGCCTCGCCGGACAGCCCACCCCTCGCTGCGACAAGGAGAACCCATGCGGCCTCTCTCCCTTGCATCCGTCTCGCTCGCCGCGCTCCTCCATTCCCTCCCCGCGCTCGCCCAGGCGCCGGCCGCGCCGCCTGCCGCCGAGGCGAAGCCCTTCCGCATCGGCATCGTCACGTTCCTCTCCGGAGCCGCGGCCGGCCCCTTCGGCGTCCCCGCGCGGAACGGCGCCGAGACGCTCGTCGAGGCGCTGAACGCCGGCAAGGTCCCCGCCCCGTACGCGACGAAGGGGCTCGGCGGCCGGCCGATCGAGGTCGTCTTCATCGACGAGGCCGGCGGTCCCACGAAGCAGGTGATCGAGTATCGCGATCTCGTCCAGCGCCAGAACGTGGACGCGGTCATCGGCTACATCTCGAGCGGCGACTGCCTCGCCGTCGCGCCGGTCGCCGAGGAGCTCAAGAGGCTCACCATCTTCTTCGACTGCGGCACGCCCCGCATCTTCGAGGACGCGTCGTACAAGTGGGTCTTCCGCACGGCGGCCCACGCCGCCATGGACAACGTCGCGGCCGCGCTCTACGTGACCGAGCGGATCCCGAAGCTCAAGAAGATCGCCGGCATCAACCAGAACTACGCCTGGGGCCAGGACTCCTGGGCCGACTTCGAGGCGGCCATGAAGGTCGTGAAGCCCGACGCGACGGTCACGACGTCGCAGATGCCGAAGCTCCTCTCCGGCCAGTACGGCGCCGAGATCTCCGCGCTCCTCGGCGCGAACGCCGACGTCATCCACTCGAGCTTCTGGGACGGCGACCTCGACGCGCTCATCCTGCAGGGCGCGCCGCGCGGGCTCTTCAAAAGGAGCGTGGCCCTCCTCACCGCCGGCGAGACCGCCATGTTCAAGCTCGGCTCGCAGATCCCCGACGGCACCATCATCGGGGCGCGCGGCTCCCACGGCGTGTTCGCGCCGGACAACGAGCTCAACAAGTGGTTCCGCGCCGCGTACGCGGATCGCTACTCGCTCCCGCCCATCTACCCCTCCTACCACATGGCGCAGGCCATCCTCGGCCTCAAGAGCGCCTACGAAAAGGCCGGCAAGGACGCCGCGCCCGAGCAGATCGCCGCCGCGCTCGAGAGGCTCGAGTTCGACACGCCGAGCGGAAGGATCAAGATGGCCATCGGCAAGGGCCACCAGGCCATCGAGGCCACCGCGTACGGCCGCGCCAAGTCGGTGAAGGGCAAGCTCACCTTCGTCGACGTGAAGCAGTTCCCGGCGGAGAAGGTGAACCCGCCCGACGGCGTGAAGAGCGCCGACTGGATCAAGGCGGGCCTCAAGTCGTCGATGTAGCGGGCGCCCGCGGCGCGCGAGGGCCCGCCATGGAGACCGTCGTCGCCGTCGTCGTCGACGGGGTGATCTACGCCTCGTGGCTCTTCATCATGGCCGCGGGGCTCACCCTCATCTACGGCGTCATGCGCATCCTCAACATGGCGCACGGCAGCCTGTACGCCCTCGGCGCCTACGCGGCGGCGAGCCTCGCCGGCCGGTGGCTCTCCGGCGGCCACGCGCCCCTCGGCAGCTACCTCATGCTCCTCGTCGCCGCGCTCGCGGTGGGGCTCGTGCTCGGGCCCCTCATCGAGCGCGGCCTCCTGCGCTTCACCTACGGCCGCGACGAGGTGGTGATCCTCCTCGTCACCTACGCGCTCTTCCTCGTGCTCGAAGACGCGGTGAAGCTCGTGTGGGGCGTCGAGTCCTACTACGTCACGGAGCCCTACGGGCTCCTCGGCAACCTCGAGCTGGGCTCGCTCTCCTACCCGGTCTACAGCGTGCTCGTCGTCCTCGTGGCCGCGGCGATCGGGATCGGGCTTCGCTTCGGCATCACCGGCACGCGCTACGGCAAGCTCCTCGTGGCGGTGATCCACGATCGCGAGATGAGCGCGGCGGTCGGCATCGATGTGCGCCGGATCTACCTCGTCACGTTCACGCTGGGGACCACGCTCGCCGCGGTGGGCGGCGCCATCACGGCGCCCACCGTGTCCGTCGTCCCCGGGATGGGCGTCGAGGTGATCGTCCTCGCCTTCGCCGTGATCGTCATCGGCGGGCTGGGGAGCATGCCCGGGGCGGCGCTCGGCGCCATCGTCGTCGGCCTCGTGCGCTCGGCCGCCGTCCACTGGGCGCCGCAGCTCGAGCTCTTCAGCATCTACGCCGCGATGGCCGCCGTCCTGGCGATCCGGCCGCGCGGCCTCTTCGTCGCGCCGGAGGCCCGCAAGATATGAGCGCCGGGGACCGCACCGTGCCGAGGCTCGGCGTCGCCCTCGCGGCGCTGCTCGCGCTCTCTCCGCTCCTGCCGGACTGGGCGCTCTTCCTCGCCACCATCTC
>DATDDC010000077.1:0-2550 GCA_036523995.1 Anaeromyxobacter sp. | reverse complement strand
GAGAGCTCGTGGTAGAGCCGCGACAGCTCCTTCTCTCCGCGCGGGACCTCGTGCAGCGGGGTCACGGCGCGCTCCCGCCGAGGTCGTCGAAGAAGTCGAGCGCATCCTGCGCGCCGGGGACGCCGCGGTCGGCGAGCTCCTGGAGGCGGCGCTCCACGAGGGCGAGATCCGGATTTCGCTTGAGCAGCGCGCGGGCGTGGGAGACGTCCTTCTCCCGCCCCGCGAAGCACTTCATGACGAGCAGGTCCTCGACGCCGAGGGCGAGCGCCGAGAGGCGCTTCCCCTGGAACACGGGCCGCAGGCGGGCGGCGTAGTCGGCGGGGAGCACGTAGGCGAACGTCTCGAAGTAGGGGTTGATCCAGTCCGGGGGCAGCCCCAGCTCCTTCGCGACCGCGCGGATGACCGGCTGGATGTCGTCGAGCCGCCCCTCCCGCGGGTAGGCGTCCACGTCCATGGTGCGGACCGGCAGGTGGTACGCGAGCATCATGGCCGTGCCGCCGCCGACGATGAGGGTCACGGGCCGGTCCAGCATGCGGTCCAGCGCCTGGAAGGCCGCCTGGAGCCGGTCTCCCCGCAGGGGCGCGTAGCGTTCGGTCATTTCAGACATGATTATGACATGTCTGAATATGTACGCAACGTGCCCGCCGGCACCACGAGGGGCACGCGCCTGCCGGGTGCCTCGAGCCGCCCTCGTCTGCTACAACGTGCGGCGGCATGGCTTCGCTCTCCGTCCTCGTCCCGGTCTACAACGAGCAGCACCTCGTGGCGGCCTCGCTGGCGCGCCTCGAGATCCTGGAGGAGTCGCCCCACCTCGAGGCCATCCAGGTGATCGTGGTGGACGACAGCTCGCGCGACGGGACCGCGGAGGTGCTCCGCGCCTTCGCCCGCGAGCGCGGCATCCTCTGGCGCGAGGAGGGGCCGCTCGAGAACGCCGTGGAGCTCAAGGCCCACGGCCGGCGCGGCAAGATCGAGTGGGTCTTCCTCCGCCACGTGCTGAACGGCGGGAAGGGGAAGGCCGTGCGCACCGCGCTCGCCGAGGCGACCGGCGCCATCTCCGTCGTGCACGACGCCGACCTCGAGTACCACCCGCGCGACCTCGCCCGCATCGTGAAGGTCTTCGTCGAGGAGGACGCGGACGCGGTCTTCGGCTCGCGCTTCTCGGGCGGCGAGGTGCGGCGCGCGCTCCTCTTCCGCCACGAGATCGGGAACCGCTTCCTCACCTTCGTGACGAACCTTCTCACCAACGTGAACCTCACGGACATGGAGACCTGCTACAAGGCCGTCCGCACCGATCTCCTCCGCTCCATCCCGCTCGTCTCGAACGACTTCCGCATCGAGCCGGAGCTCACCATCAAGCTCGCCAAGCGCGAGGCGCGCATCTTCGAGATCCCCATCAGCTACTCGGGCCGGACCTACCAGGAGGGGAAGAAGATCAACTGGCGGGACGGCTTCCTGGCGCTCTCGGCCATGCTCCGCTTCTGGATCTCGGACCACGTCTACGCCGTCGACGCCCACGGCTCGCACATCCTGGGCCGCCTGGCCCGCGCGCCGCGCTTCAACGCCTGGATGGCCGACGTCATCCGGCCGCACTGCGGGAACCACGTGCTCGAGATCGGGAGCGGGCCCGGGAACCTCACGCGCCGCCTCGTTCCGCGCACGACCTACGTCGCCTCCGACGTGAACCCGCTCTACCTCCAGACGCTCCGCCACCTCTCGCACGACCGGCCCTACCTCGACGTGACGTTCACCGACGTCACCGAGGGCGCCTCCTTCCCCCGCACGCCCGGCGGCTTCGACACGGTGATCTGCCTCAACGTCATCGAGCACGTGGACGACGACCGGGGCGCCATGGAGAACATCCGCGGCGCCCTCTCGCCCGGCGGGAAGGCCATCGTGCTCGTCCCGCAGGGACCGGGGCTCTTCGGCACGCTCGACGAGATCCTCGGCCACAAGCGGCGCTACACGGAGGAGGGGCTTCGCAAGCTCGCGGCCGAATCGGGCTTCGAGGTGCTCGAGGTCCTGCGCTTCAACCGCGTGGGCACGCCGGCCTGGTGGCTCAACGGAAAGGTCCTGAGGCGCCGTCACTTCGGGATCGTGCAGATCGCGATGCTGAACCTCCTCACGCCCGTCTTCCGGCGCGTCGACCGCTTCCTGCCGTTCCCCTCGCTGTCGCTCATCGCGGTGGTGCGGACGGCCTCCTCGGTCCGGGCCGCGCCTGCGGTGGAGCGGGCGCGCGCGACGGATGGCTGAGCCGCGAGCGCGTCCCGCACGCGTTCGGCGTCCCGGCGTGCTTCGGCTCCTGCCGCGCGCCGCCGTCCATCGCCCAGCGCGCCTGAAGCGCCGCACCGCGTCCTGATCCTTCCTCGGGGACGAAGAGCGGCCGGAGCGGCCCCCTGGCGAGGCGCGCCGGTCCGCCCTCGGGCACCGACGAACGGGTGCTTCCCCTTTCGCGGTCGCGGTCCCCGTGGTAGGCACGAAACGGGTCCCGAATGGCGGAAAGCGATCCACGCGCCTACGTCGCGCACGCAGGCTGGCTGAGCCACGCGCCCG
>DATDDC010000076.1:0-2918 GCA_036523995.1 Anaeromyxobacter sp. | reverse complement strand
TAGCCGGGATACGGTCCGCGGTAGGCCGGCGCGTAGTGGTAGTAGTACGGCTGGCGCCACCAGCCCCACCGGTACCACGCGAAGTAGCTCGGACCGTACGCGCCGAAATACGGCCACGGTCCCCAGCCCCATACCCACGGTGCAATCACCCAGGTCCAGCCGTAGACCGGATAGTAGACGTACATGTACGGCTGGCCGTAGCCGTCGGACGGAGCATAGGTGTACGCGTCGCCGTACGGCATCCAGATCCAGCCGTACTGCTGCGTGTAGACCCATTGCCCGGGGGGCGCGGCCGCCCGGGCCGGAGCGGCCTGAGCGGGCGGGGGCGGCGGCGTCGCCGACTGCGGGGCGGGCGGCGCCTGGGAGGGCGGCGCGGACGGCGGCATGGGCGCCGGTTCCGCCGTGGAGGGCCCGGGCTCCGCGCCCTGCGGGGCGGCCTCGGGCGTGGCGGGGAGCGCCTGCTCGAGCGGAGCCGCGGAGGCGTTCTCGTCGGCGGGGCGGGCTCGCTGGGGAGCGAGGAGGGCTGCGGCGAGCGCCGCGAGCGCTGCGTAGGAGGAGGTCCTCATATTTGCACCTCCGACCATCTTTATAACACCGCGGATGGCCGTTCGTTCCGCGGGGACGGAGGTTGGCGGGGAGCCTCCGGCGGGCGCGGCGCGGCACCGCAGCGGCGTGCGGCGAGGCACACCCCATCCGGGGCTGGGCGAGCCAGCTCCCGCCCGGCGGCTAGGGCACGAGGACGATCTTTCCCACGTTCTTCCGGTCCTGCATGCGCCGGTGCGCATCGGCGGCCCGCTCGAACGGGAAGGTCGAGTCCACGTGCGGCTTCACCTTCCCCGCGCGCCACAGCGCGACGAGGTCGTCGAGCGCGCCCCGCACGAGGTCGGCGCGCTTCCAGAGGTGGCCGAGGTTGAACCCGGCCACCGTCCGGTTCCGGCTCATGAGGTCGAGCGGGTTGAAGCGCGGGATGCGCGCTCCCTGCGCGAGGACGCGGAGGAGGCTGCGCCGCTCGCCGCTCGCCACGTTGGCGAACCCGTACACGACGATCCGGCCGCCGTGGCGCAGGAGGTCGTAGCCCTTGCGCGTGTCCTTCCCGCCGAGCGGGTCGAGCACGACGTCGATGCCGTCGCCGCCGGCGAGCCTCCGCACCTCCTCGGCGTAGTCCCTGGAGCGGTAGTCGATGGGATGCGTGCAGCCCTCCCCGCGGATGGCGTCGTGCTTCGCCGCGCTCGCCGTCCCGAAGACCACCACGTCCGGCACGGTCCGGAGGAGCTGCAGGGCGGCGATGCCGACGCCGCCCGCGGCCATGTGCACGAGGACGCGCTCGCCGCGGCGGACCGAGGCCCACCGGAAGATCATGAGCCACGCGGTGACGTAGTTCACGGGGAGTGCGGCAGCCTCCTCGAAGGTGGGCCCGTCGGGCATCTCCAGCACGGACTCGGCCGGCACGCAGACCGCGTCCGCGTGCCCGCCGAAGCGGACGAGGGCGAGCACACGCGCGCCGATCGCCGGCCGCTCCACGCCCGCACCGGCCGCGTCCACGGTCCCCGCCACCTCGTAGCCCACCACGCACGGCGGCTTCGGCGCATCCGGGTAGAGGCCCTGCCGCGCCATCACCTCGGCGAAGTTGAGGCCCGCGGCGCGCACGCGGATGCGGACCTCCCCGGCCCGGGGAACGGGATCCGCCCCCTCGCGGACCTCGAGCACCTCGGGGCCGCCGTGGCGGGTGATCCAGACGGCTCGCATGGCCCCTTCCGTCCCTCCGGCCGGCGGGCTCAGTTCGCCGGGCCCGCCGGCGAGCGCGCGCGCACCTGCCCGGGCGCGATCACCGTCGCCTGGTGGTGAACCATCCTCCAGGCGCCGCCCTCGCGGACGAAGAGGTTGGTCGCGGCGAGCCGGCCGCCCGGCAGCACCTCGTGGCAGGTCACGAAGGCCGCGTCGCCCATGACGCGCGCCTCCGCGTGGGAGCACGACACGTCCGGCGAGCCGGGAGAATCGAGGATGCGCCGCCAGCTCCCGAGGACCTCCTCGCGTCCGTCGAGCACGTCCCAGCCTGGGTGAATGCAGGCCACCGGGTGGCGCTCCGCCCACACCTGTTCCATCCCCGCCGCGTCGCGCGAGGCGAAGGCCCGGTAGAAGGCCGCGTTCGCCTCCAGCACGTCCAGATCCGTGGTGGTCATCGCTCGCTCCCCTGCCGGCACCGATAAGCCCGCGCGAGAGGCCCAGCACGGCAAAGGACATGGGAGCCGCCCTCGTCGTCCCCGCGGCGCCTCCCCTGGCCCCGCGGGGCTGGCCTCGGGCGCCGCGCTCCGACCCGGCCGGGCCGAATCCGCGGGGCGTTCCGCCCTGCGCGGCCGCCGGATTTCACGCGGGGCGGGGTGGGGGTATCCTCGGGATCCATGGATCTCTCGTGCGACCGCTGCCTCGCGCGGTTCTCCACGAGCGAGGAGCCGGTCCCCGGCCGCACCTACCGCGTCCCGTGCCAGTGCGGGAACACGATGGTCGTGGAGGTCAGCGCCTCCGGCGGGGACGCGCGGCTCATCGCGAGCGCCGAGTTCGAGCTCTCGGCGTCGCACCCCGACGATCCCTTCGCGCGCGCCCTGCGGCCGGGGACCGACCGGCTCGAGGTCACGGGGCCCATCGCGGCGCGCCTCGCCGAGCGCGATCCCGACGCGCCCCTCGACGACTCCGCCGAGATCCACGCGAGCGGCGCCGTCTCCTTCGACGATCTCATCCGCCAGGCGCGCATGAAGGGCTTCCTCACGGGGGCCGCCGCCGGAGCGCTCGGCGCCGCGGTCATCGCGGTCGCCCTCTCCCTCGCGACGTCGCGGCCCGTCGCGACGGTGACGATCCAGGCCATCGAGCCCAGGGCCGAGCTCGCCCCGCCGCCGCGCCGCACGCCGGAACCCGCCGCGGAG
>DATDDC010000075.1:0-4169 GCA_036523995.1 Anaeromyxobacter sp. | reverse complement strand
CCCGCGCCGCGCTGGATCGCGCCGTCGCCGCGAGCCCCGACCTCGCCGGCGCCCTGGAGCTGCGCGCGCGCCTGCATGCCGAGTCGGGCCGCTCCGCCGAGGCGCTCGCCGACCTGGAGGCGTGCCTCGCCCTCCCCGGGGAGCCCGGCGCGCGGGTCCTCTCGCACCTCTCCGCCGCGGCGATCTGCGACGACGCGCTCCACGACACGTCGCGCGCGCTCCACCACCTGAAGGCGGCCCTGGCCCTCGCGCCGGAGAGCCCCGAGGCGCTCGCCCGCCTCGCGCGCATCCTCGGGGCGGAAGGGCGCACCGCGGAGGCCGCGGGAGCCCTCCGCCGGCTCGTCGCCGCGCCGGGGGTGCCCCGGGAGGCCCTCGTCGAGTACCTCCTCGCCCTCGCCGCGCTGGAGGAGCGGCTCGGCGAGGTGGAGGCCGCGGCCTCCGACCTGCGCCGCGCACGCGCCACCGACCCCGGCCACGACGACGCGCACCGGCGCATCATCGCCCTCGAGGAGCGGACCGCGAACGTGGAGACGCGTCTCGCCTCCCTCGAGTCCGCCGCCGCCGACGCGCGCGACGCCGCTCTCCGCGCCGACTCCCACGTGGCCGCAGCGCGCCTCCTCGCGGGCGAGCTGCGCGCCCGGGACCGGGCCGCCCTCCACCTCCGGGCGGCCCTGGAGATCGACCCCGGCCGGGCGGAATCCCGCGCCGTGCTCGCGCACCTCCTCGAGGAGATCTCGCCCGCGGACGCGGCCGCGGAGCACCGCAGGCTCATCGCGCAGGAGCCGCTGCGCGTCGCGAGCTGGACGGCGCTCTACCGGCACTACGAGCGCTCCCAGACGCACGATCGCGCCTACGTCGCCGCCGCGGTGCTGCGATGGCTCGGCGTGCCCATCCCCGGCCCCGCGGCGGAGCAGCTCCTGCTCGAGGGCGCGCGCCAGGCCTTGCCCAGCCCCCCGCCTCTCGACGACGAGGACCTGGCGCTCCTGCGCGCACCCGGGGACGCCTGGCCGCTCGCCGGCGTGATCGAGGCGGCCGGGGACGCCATCGCCGCCGCCGTGGGCGAGGCGCCCGAGCGCCACGGAGACGCGCTTCGAGACCACCCCATCCGGCGTGCGCTGGCGGAGGCGGCGAAGACCTTCGGCGCCCCGGCGTGGGAGCTCTATCCCGGGACCGTGGGCCGCGTGGACGTCGAGCCGGCCGTTCCGTACTCCGTCCTCGTCGGCCCCGACGTCGCGCGCCGGACCACGGCTCGCGAGCAGCGGTTCCTCGTGGGCCGGGCCGCGGCGCGCCTGCGCACCCGGAGCTGCCTCGGCGAGCTCCTGCCGCCCGCCGCGCTCGCCGGCTGGATCGCCGCCGCCGTCCGCTCCGTCGTCCCCGGCTACTCGCCCGGCGAGCCCGTGGACGAGGAGATGGTCCGGCGCATCGCGAAGGGGATCGCCAGGAAGGCGCGGAAGCCGTTCGAGGAGGCGTCCCGGGCGCTCGCGCTGGCGCCGAACCCGCCCGACCTCACCGCCTGGCGGAACGCCGCCGCCGCGAGCGCGGACCGCGCCGGGCTCGTGCTCTGCGGCGACGTGCCCGCCGCGCTCGGCATGCTCCTCCGGGAAGGGGCGCGCCGCGCGCCCGAGGGCCCCATCGCCGTGGCCAGGGCCTCCTCCCGGCCCGACGTGCTCTCCCTCCTCGCCTTCGCGGCCACCGAGGCGCACTTCATCCTGCGCCAGCGGCTGCGCGTCGCGATCGCCTAGGGCCGGCAGGATCGCTGCGCCTGCTGTTCCTGGGCGGCGCCCGTTCTCGCCGGGACCGCTCCGCCCCCTTGCTGCGCCGCTGCCGTTCGCGGGCGGCACCCGCCTCGCAAGGACCGCTGCGCCCCGGGCCGGCGCCCGCCGGCGCAGCGTCCTCGGCGCGCGACGCGCAGTGAATGCCCCGCGCGTACGGGGCTGATCGCGTGGCGCGCCTCCGAACTCGGGCGCGCGCTCGCTTCGCGCCGCGCGCCCTCGGACACCGTCGGCGCGACGGCTCGACGATTCGCGCGCGAAACAATATGAATCGCGGCGCGCCTGCGGATGCGCCGGCAGCCGCCGGCCCGCGGTTACGCTAGGTCAAATGCGGGCGCCTGGAGCGAGCAGCCGCGCGCGTGCGAGCCATTCCGGTCGCAGTCCGAAGGCGTACGAAGGGCCGGGGCGGGTCGTCGCGGCGAAGAAGCGGAGCGAGCCCTCTGCGACGCCACCCCGTAGGACGCAGTGCACGAGCGTGCCACCGCACATGGAGAGCCGCGCAGCGCAGCGGTGGCACAGTCTCGTGCCGGCGGTCTCGATCATGCGGCGCCGCTTCCACATCGGGGCACCTTCGGGCCGAGCGGAGCGACGCCGCCGCGAGGGCCCGCTCCGGCCCGCACGGAGCCGGAGGCCGACGGTAGGGGATTCGAGCGGGGCGCCATGGCCCGCTCCGGCCCGCACGGAGCCGGAGGCCCACGGTAGGGGTTCGAGCGGAGCGCCATGGCCCGCTCCGGCCCGCACAGAGGCGGAGGCCCACGGTAGGGGATTCGAGCGGAGCGACGCCGCCGCGAGGGCCCGCGTGGAGCCCGCGGCCCATGCCAGGACCCTGCGGTTCCGATCGCTCGCAGGGCTGAGCGGCTCGGATCTCTAGGGCTTCTCCGTCCGGACCACGGCGCCCGGCGGCAGCGCCGCGAGGAGCGCGGCGAGCGCCGCCTCCACGCCGGCGAGGTCCTTCGACTCGAGCGTCACCTTCACCTTGTGGTCGGCGTCGTCGAAGCGGGGATAGCTGCCGATGTCCACCGCGGGATGCTCGCGCGCGATGCGGTCCAGGATGGCCGCCACGCCCGCCTCGCCGACGCCGAGGTAGACGCTCGCGAGCCGGAAGGGCGGCGCGGAGAGCACCCCCGCGATCTTGTCGAACTGCCACCGGAAGAACTGCGGCGGGCCGGGGAGCATGACCACGTTCTCCGCCGCGAGCGTCGGGAACGCCTCGTCGCCGAGGAGGCGCGTCCCCTCGGGAACGTCCGCCATGCGCAGGGCCGCCTCGGGCGGCTCGGCCCCCTGGTTGTGGCGGGCGTGGATCCTGCGGATGCACTCGACCAGCGCCGCGCTGCGATGGATGGGTCGGCCCAGCGCCCGCGCCACCGCGGCCACGGTGATGTCGTCGTGGGTGGGGCCCACGCCGCCGGAGGTGAACACCCAGTCCGCTCTCCGGCGGGACCGGTCCACGATGTCGACGATGTCCTCGAGCCGGTCGGGGACGGTGTGGATGGCGAGGAGCTGCACGCCGAGGTCGCGGAGCCGGCGCGCGGCCCAGGGGCCGTTCTCGTCGGTGATCTTGGCGGAGAGCACCTCGCTCCCGACCACCACGAGGATGGCGGTGGGCGTCTTCACGTCGGGACCGGATCGGTTCGGGGCGTGCCGACCATGATCCCCTCTAGCGCACCCGCCGGACGGCGGTCCACACCGCCCGGGCGACGACCTCCACGGAGGCCTCGCCGTCGACCTCCACGACCTCCTGGCCGGCCGCGCGGAGCTGGCCGATGGCGCGCTCGTAGCTCTGCGCCACGCGGCGCTGGAAGGACGACACCTCGAAGATCTCGCGGTCGAGCGAGGCGGCCCGGCGGCGCCGCAGCGACACCTCCGGACGCGTGCGCAGGAAGACGGTCAGGTCCGCCGGGGGAGCGCGCGCGTTCACCTCCTCGACCCAGGCCATGTCTCCGGTGGCGAGCCCCTGGTAGGCGAGCGAGGAGAGCGTGTAGCGATCCGACACGACGTCGACGCCCTCCACCAGCTTCGGCGCGATGTCGACGGCGTGGTGGTCGAGGCGGTCCGCCGCGAAGAGGAGCGCCAGCGCCGAAGCGTCGAAGTCGCCGTCGTTCCCCACCACGCGCCGCGTGAGCACCTGCCGCACCAGGGCGCCGACGGGGCCGCGCGAGGGCTCCGCCGTGACGTGCACCTTCCTCCCCTCGGCCTCCAGGCGCTGGCCGAGGAGGCGAGACTGCGTGGTGGTCCCGGCGCCGTCGAGCCCTTCGACGACGATGAGGCGGCCGCGCGACCGCGGCTTCGCCGTCCGGCGCGTCACGCGTCGAGCCCCAGCGCGGAGCGGAGCTCGCGGTAGCGGGCCAGACGATCAGCGCGACGACGACGGCGGCGCCGCGACCGCCCTGTTTCGCC
>DATDDC010000074.1:0-5408 GCA_036523995.1 Anaeromyxobacter sp. | reverse complement strand
CCGCAGAGCGGCGGAGTCGCGCTCGCCCCGCGCCGCGAGGTCCCGCGCCTCGAAGAGCGCCTGGGAGAGCGCCCGCGCGCGGCGGCGCTCGTCCGGCGAGAGGTACGCGTTCCGCGAGGAGAGCGCGATGCCGTCCGGCTCGCGCACGATGGGCATGCCCACGATCTCGACGCCGAAGGCGAGGTCGCGCACCATGGCGCGGATCACGGTGAGCTGCTGGTAGTCCTTCTCGCCGAAGAGGGCGGCGTGCGGCCGGGTGAGGTTGAAGAGCTTCGCCACCACGGTCGCCACGCCGCGGAAGTGGCCCGGCCGGGAGGCGCCGCACAGGCCCTGGGTCGAGCGCTCCACCGAGAGCCAGGTCTCGTGCCCCGGCGCGAACATGGTCGCCGGATCGGACGGGGCGAGCACGCGGTCGACGCCCGCCGCCGCGCACTTGGCGAGGTCGCCCTCGAGATCGCGCGGGTAGCGCGAGAGGTCCTCGTTCGGCCCGAACTGCGTGGGGTTCACGAAGATGGTGGCGAGGCTGAGGCCGTGGCGCCCGCCGGCGTCGGCGCGCCGCCGCGCCTCGCGCAGGAGCGAGAGGTGGCCCTCGTGCAGGAATCCCATGGTCGGGACGAGGACGAGGCGCGCGCCCCCGTCGCGATCGGCGAGGCAGCGCGCCTGCCAGGCGGCAGGGTCCGTGATGAGCTCGGGCGTCCTCAAGTCCGTCGCTCGCGGCCGCCGCCCTCGCGGCGCCGGCCTCGCGTCACACCGGCGCGCCCATCACGCCGCCCTGCGGCTCCTCGCGATCGTCGTCGCTCGGATCCTGCGCCGCCGGAACGAGCCGGACGGTGGAGGAGTGGAAGCTGTGCGCGTCGTCCGGGAAGAGCTGCGCCTTCACCTCGTGCACGTAGGCCGAGACCGCGCCCTTCACGCTCTCGCCGACCTCGGCGAAGCGCTTCACGAACTTGGGCACGAAGGCGTCGTCCATGCCGAGGAGGTCGGGGAGGACGAGCACCTGGCCGTCGCAGTGCGGCCCGGCACCGATGCCGATGGTGGGGATGCGGAGCTGCGAGGTGATGATGCGCGCCAGCTCGGCGGGCACGCACTCGAGCACGATGGCGTAGCAGCCCGCCGCCTCCAGGGCGCGCGCGTCCTTGAGGAGCTGCTGCGCCTTGTCGGAGTCCTTCCCCTGCACCACGTAGCCGCCCATCTTGTGGACGGACTGCGGCGTGAGCCCGAGGTGGCCCATCACGGGCACGCCGGCGCGGACGATGCGGCGGATGACCTCGACGTAGTCGAGCCCGCCCTCGAGCTTCACCGCCTCGACGCCGCCCTCCGCCACGAGGCGCATGGCGCTCTTCACCGCCTCGTCGGCGCTCGCCTGGTAGCTCCCGAAGGGCAGGTCGCCCACGAGGTGGGCGCGGCCGGACCCGCGCGCGAGCCCCCGGCGCACGATGGCCGAGTGGTAGATCATCTGCTCCAGCGTGACCGGCAGCGTGGAGTCGTGCCCCTGCACGACCATGCCCAGCGAGTCCCCCACGAGGATCAGGTCGGCCCCGGCCGCGTCGACGAGCCGCGCCGCGGTCGCGTCGTAGGCGGTGACGGCGGCGATCTTCTCGCCGGCCTCCTTGAGCTTCCGGAGATCGTGGATGGTGAGGCGCTTCTTGGCGCCGGCGTGCGTCGACATGCTCGAAACCTCCGGTGTAGGCCCCGGGCGCGGGGTCCTGCCCATTGGCGAGGAGGACACTCTAATACGGACGGGTTCCCATTGGCACGTAATGCTGCCTTCCCCTGCGGTGCTTCTTCACGACGGCCACGAGGGCCTCCACGTCCTCCGGGCTGCCCTCGAGGTCGATGTCGCTCGCGTTGACGACGAGCAGCGGCGTGTCGTCGTAGTGGAAGAAGAACTCGTTGTAGGCCCTGGCCAGCGCCTCGAGCCACGCCGCGTCGATCGCCCGCTCGTAGTCCCGGCCCCTCTTCCGGATGCGGCCGAGAAGGACCTCCGTGCGGGCCTGGAGGTAGACGACGAGGTCCGGCTTCACCACGCGCGGCCCGAGCATCTCGTAGAGGCGGTCGTAGAGCGCGAGCTCCTCGGGCGCGAGCGCGAGCGCGGCGAAGATGCGGTCCCGGGCGAAGAGGTACTCGGCCACGATGGACTGGCTGAAGAGGTCCTGCTGGAACAGCGCCTGCTGCTGCTGGAAGCGCGAGAGCAGGAAGAAGATCTGGGCCTGGAAGGCGTGCTTCCGGCGATCGGCGTGGAACCCGCGCAGGAACGGGTTCTCCTCCACCGCCTCCGCGACGAGCCTCGCGCCGAGCCGCTCGGAGAGGACCTGGGCGAGGGCGCTCTTCCCGACGGCGATCGGGCCTTCCACGGCGATGTACCGGGGCCGCTCCATTCGGATCGCGCGAGAGCGCGGGAGATTGCCATGCCCGGGGCGGGCCCCGCAAGCTGCGCCCCGCTGGCGCGGCCGGCCGGCGCGCCCATCCCGAACGTGACATCCGGATCACGGGACCTCTGATCCCGGGATCGCGGTTTTCTTGACGTGGCATGTCACGTCACGTATCGTCGCGATGTTTCGCGTCGGACCGCAGGCCTGGGAGGCGTCGCAGATGGCGAGCCGAGTCGCGGCGGAGAGGCGGCGCAGGGCGACCGAGGGCACCGAGGACGGCATCGACCCGGCGTTCCACCGGGCCATCCTCAAGATCGCCCTCGAGCTCAAGAAGCCGAATGCGCGGAGCTACGACGACATCGTGCTCACCACCATCCGCTCCATGCGGCTCGACGCGGCGGCTTTCCGCCGGTACCTCGGCGAGAACGGGGCCCGCAACATGAGCCTCCTCCTCGCCACGGCGAGGGCCATCGGGTCCTGAGGTTTCACGGGCGCCCGCTCGACCGATGGGCGTGGGCGGGCGGAGATTGCGGGTGGGCGCCCGTGGAAGTCGCGACGACGCTAGCCGAGAGCCCGGTCGAGCGTGGCCCACTCCGCGACCGTGAGCGTCTCGCCGCGCCTGCGCGGCTCGATGCCCGCCGCCGCCATCGCCGACGCGAGCGCGCCCCCGTCCGCGATCCGCGCCGCCCCGAGGGCGTTCGCGAGCGTCTTCCGCCGCTGGGCGAAGCCCGCCTTCACGAGGCGGCGGAACCGCGCCGCATCGGCGACGGGATCCGGCGGAGGCCGGAAGAGCGCGCACACGACGGCGCTCTCCACCTTGGGCGGCGGCAGGAACGCGCCGCGCGGCACGATGCGCTCGATGGAGACGTCGGCCTCGCGCTGGAGCAGCACCGAGAGGATGCCCCACTCGTGCGTCCCCGGCCGCGCCGCGAGCCGCTCCGCGACCTCGCGCTGCACGAGGAGCACGGCGCGCGAGAGGTGCTCGACCTGATCGAGGAGCGAGAAGAGGATGGGCGAGGTGAGGTGGTAGGGGAGGTTCCCGACCACGGCGAGCTTCCGCGAAGGTGGGGCGGTCGGGGTCGAGGTCGGGGTCGGGGTCGAGGTCGGGGTCGCGGTCGAGACCGAGGTCGCGTCGCCCCCGTGCTCCGCCGCGATCCGCCCGTAATCGAGCCTCGCCGCATCCGCCTCGAGCAGCACGACCCGCTCGCCCATCTCGCCTCGCAGGACGCGCGCCATGTCCCGGTCGCGCTCCACGGCGACGACCCTCGCGCCGCGCGCGAGGAGCCGCGCGGTGAGGTGCCCGAGCCCGGCCCCCAGCTCGACGACGAGGTCGCCCCGCCCCGGCGCGGCGAGCCGCGCGATGTCGTCGAGGATGGCCTCGTCGCCGAGGAAGTTCTGGCCCCAGCTCTTCTTCGCGCGGAGCCCGTGCTTCTCGAGGAGCGCGCGCGGGCTCGGGTATCGCTCGGTCACGTCGCCGCCGCCCGAGGTCACAGCCTCCACGCCGGGTCCGCGTTCAGCTCCGGTCCGGCGCGCTCCCCGCGCAGGAAGGCGTGCGTCCCGGCCACCGCGATCATGGCGGCGTTGTCCGTGCAGAGCCTCGGCGCGGGGACGAACACCTGCATGCCCTCGTACTCCCCCGCGCGCTCCGCCACCGCGGCGCGGAGGCGGCTGTTGGCTGCGACGCCGCCCGACAGGACGAGCCGCTCGAACTGGAGCCGCCGGGCCGCGCGGAAGGCCTTCTCGACGAGCGCGCGCACGATGGCCTCCTGGTAGCTGGCGCAGACGTCCGCGAGCGCCTTGCCCTCCGGCACGCCGTTCTTCCGGACGTGGTGGAGGAGCGCGGTCTTGAGCCCGGAGAAGCTGAAGTCGAGGTCGGCTCCCTTCACGATGGCCTTGGGGAACCGGATGGCCCCGGCGTCCCCTTCCCCGGCCAGGCGATCGATGGCGACGCCGCCGGGGTAGGGCAGGCCGAGGAGCTTCGCGCCCTTGTCGAAGGCCTCGCCCGCGGCGTCGTCGCGCGTCTGGCCGAGGAGGCGGTAGTCGCCGAAGCCGCGCGCCGCGTAGAGCGACGTGTGCCCGCCGGAGACGACGAGCGCGAGGAAGGGGAAGGCGGGCGGCGCCTCGGACAGGAACGCCGCGACGAGGTGGCCCTCGAGGTGGTTCACGCGGACGAGCGGCTTCCCCCACGCGAGGGCGAGCGCCTTCGCCGCCTGCACGCCCACGAGGAGCGCGCCCACGAGCCCCGGCCCGGCGGTCACCGCCACGGCGTCGATCTCGGCCGGCGCGACCCCGGCGCGGGAGAGCGCCTCGTCCACGACCGGCATCACCTGGACCACGTGGTTGCGGCTCGCGAGCTCCGGCACGACGCCGCCCCAGCGCCGGTGCACGTCGATCTGCGTCGCCACGACGTCGGACAGGACCCGCCGCCCGTCCTCGACGACCGCGGACGCCGTCTCGTCGCAGGAGGTTTCGATGCCGAGGACTCTCACGCGCGGAACGTAACCCGGCGCGGCGCGGAGCGCGAGGGCGGCCCTGCGCGGCCGCCCCGGAGCTACTTGAGCTGCTTCGCCATGATCTCGCGCACGGCCTGGGCCTGCTCGCCCTTGGGCTCGAGCTGCAGGAAGCGCTCGTAGGCCGCGCGGGCCGGGTTGTTGCGGCCCTCGCCCTGGTGGATCTCGCCGAGGAGCAGCCAGGCCGGAGCGTAGCGGCCGTCGGTCTGGATGGCGGTCTCGACCTCGCGAAGCGCCTCGCCGGAGCGGTTCGCGTCGTAGAGCGCCCGGGCGAGGCCGACATGGGCCGGTCCGGTCGAGCGCAGGGCGAGCGCGCGCCGGAACTCCCCGATGGCCTCCACGAAGCGGCCGGCGTCGTACTTGCGCTCGGCGGACGCGAGGATCCGCCGGTACTCGGCGTCATCCGACTTCTTCGGCGCGGGCGGAGCGAACCGGCGCGCCGGCGCGGCGGGCGAAGGCGCCCCCCATCACGGCGCTGACAGAAATCGCGCCGCGTGTCGCAGATTCGATTCCTGCCCGGGGCACT
>DATDDC010000073.1:0-2167 GCA_036523995.1 Anaeromyxobacter sp. | reverse complement strand
ACCGGCGCGCGGCTCGTGGCGGAGTGCTTCCCGGCGCGGATGGAGCGCGGCCCCGGGCTCCCCGCCGTGGAGCGCATTCCGTACTTCCCCGAGCGCGCCGCCGCCGCGCTCGCCGGGCTCCGGACCCTCGTCCTCGCCGGCGCGCCCGAGCCGGTGGCGTTCTTCGGCTACCCCGGCCAGCCGAGCCGCTTCGCCCCTGCGGGCTGCGAGATCCTGACGCTCGCCTCGCCCGTGGAGGACGTCGAGGCCGCGCTCGACGATCTGGCGGACGCCCTCGGCGCTCCGCCCGGCGCCTCGCTTCCCGCCGTCGCGCGAGCGGCCGCCGAGCCTTCCGGCCCCGAGGGCGCGCTCACCCCCGCCGCCGCGAGCGCGCTCCTCGCCCTCATGCAGCCCGAGGGGGCCATCGTGGTGGACGAGTCCGCCACCACCGGCCTCGGCTACTTCCGGCCGTCGGCGGCGAGCCCGCGCCACACGCTCCTCACGCTCACCGGCGGCTCCATCGGCATGGGGCCGCCCTGTGCCACCGGCGCCGCGATCGCCTGTCCGGACCGGACCGTGATCGACTTCCAGGGCGACGGCAGCGCCATGTACACGCTCCAGGCGCTATGGACCCAGGCGCGCGAGGGGCTCCACGTCGTGACGCTCCTCTGCAACAACCGGAGCTACCGGATCCTCGAGGTGGAGCAGCAGCGGGCCGGCACGCGCCCCGGGCCGAAGGCGGCATCGCTCACGGACCTGGCGCGGCCGCAGGTGGACTGGGTCCTCCTCGCGCGCGGGATGGGCGTCGCCGCCACGCGGGCCGACTCGACGGCGGCGCTCCGGGAGGCGCTCGCCCGGAGCCTCGCGGAGCCGGGGCCCCACCTCATCGAGATGATGGTCTAGCCGCCCGGCCCTCCCGCCTCCCCGAGCCGAGGATCCCCCGCTCGCGGAGCCGCGCGAGCTCGTCCTTGCCGAGCCCGAGCCGCTCGGCGAGGACCTCGTCGGTGTGCTGCCCGAGGAGCGGCGCGGGCGCGCGGACGCCGCCCGGCGTCCCGGACATGCGAAAGTACGGCGACACGACCGGCGCCGAGGCGGCCGCCGGGTGCCCGGATTCCCGGAGCACGCCCCGCGCCTTCACCTGAGGGTGCTCGACGACGCGGTCGAGCGTGTGGATGGCGCCCACGGGGATGCCGGCGGGCTCGAGGATCGCCTCCCACTCCGCGTAGTCGCGGGTGAGGAAGATCTCCTGGAGGCGCGGGACGAGCGTGGCGCGGTTCGCGACGCGGGCCGCGTTCGTGACGAAGCGCGGATCGTCCGTGAGCTCGGGCGCGCCGATGAGGGGGCAGAACGTGCGCCAGAGGGCGTCGCTCCCGACGGCGAGGGCCAGGTCCTCCGTCCTCGTCCTGAACGTCTGGTAGGGGACGATGGTCCGGTAGGCCGTTCCCATGGGGCCGAGCAGCACGCGGTCGGCGAGGTAGATGCCGATGGAGTGATCGAGCAGCGTGAGCTGTCCCTCGAGCATGGAAATGTCGAGGTACTGGCCGGCGCCGGTCCGCTCGCGCGCGTGGAGCGCCATGAGGATGGCGATGGTGGCGTTCAGCCCCGCCTGCATGTCCGCGATGGACACGCCCGCGCGGATGCGGCCCCCGCCGGGCTCGCCGGTGACGCTGATCATGCTGCCCTCGGCCTGGAGGATGAGGTCCATGGCGGCGCGGTCGCGATAGGGCCCGGTCTGGCCGAAGCCCGAGACGGAGCAATAGACGATGCCCGGGTTGCGGGCCCGGACGGCCTCGTAGCCGATGCCGAGCCGGTCCACCGTGCCGACGCGGAAGTTCTCGAGGACGACGTCGGCCTCGTCGGCGAGGCGGAGCAGGAGCTCCCGGCCCTCCGGTTGCTTGAGGTCGATCTCGAGGCTCTTCTTGTTGCGGTTGAGGCTGACGAAGTAGGCGGAGTCCGCTCCGTGGAAGGGAGGCCCCCAGCCGCGCGCGATGTCGCCCTGCCCGGGCGGCTCGACCTTGAGCACCGCCGCGCCGAAGTCCGCCAGGATGGTCGAGGCGAGCGGTCCCGCGAGCGCGTGCGACAGGTCGATGACCGTGACGTCCTCGAGCGCCATCTTCATCGCCGTGGTCTCCGCAGATGATGGCGGGCCCCCGCTCGACGCGGGCCGGCCGCAACCGGTCCGCGGTCC
>DATDDC010000072.1:0-3972 GCA_036523995.1 Anaeromyxobacter sp. | reverse complement strand
GTGCGCCTGATCTCCGGCTGGAACAGGATCACGACGGCCAGGACGATCTGAGACCAGAAACTGTGGATGAGCCAGTCGAGGGTGTAAAACTCGAGAAACTGCGAGGCGATGAGCACGAGCACGATGAGCCCGATGCCGATGAGCATCTGGAAGGCGCGCGTGCCCTTGATGAGCAGGAGCAGCCGGTAGAAGAGATAGTAAACGAGGGCGATGTCCAGCGTGTCGTTGAACCATCGGTAGTTGGCCAGGGCCTCGCGTATTTCGGTGAAATTTGTCATATACCGCCGCGTGGGACTCGTCGCGAACCCCACCGCCGTGACGCGCGGGCTCGTCCACGCCGCGGATCTCCTCCACGCCGCCCCGGGCGTGCGCCTCGCCGCGCTCTTCGGGCCCGAGCACGGGATCCGCGGCGACGCGCAGTACATGGCGGCGGTCGGCGGCGAGCGCGACCCGCGCACCGGCCTCCCCGCGCACTCCCTCTACGGCGAGACGTGGGAGTCGCTCCGGCCGTCCCGCGAGCAGCTGGACGGGCTCGACGTCCTCGCCTTCGACGTCCAGGACGTGGGCGCGCGCTACTACACGTACCAGGCCACCATGATGCTCTGCATGGAGGCCGCCGCGGAGGCGGGGAAGGCCTTCGTCGTCCTCGACCGGCCGAACCCGCTGGGCGGCGTCCTCGTGGAGGGCCCGGCGCTCAAGCCCGGCTTCGAGAGCTTCTGCGGCCTGCACGACCTCGCCGTGCGCCACGGCATGACCGTCGGAGAGCTCGCCCTCCTCTTCCGCGAGGAGCGGAGGCTCGACCTCGACCTCGAGGTCGTGCCCTGCCGGGGGTGGTCCCGCGGCATGCTCTTCCGCGAGACGGGGCTTCCCTGGGTGCTCCCGTCGCCCAACATGCCCACCCCGGAGACCGCGCTCGTCTACCCGGGGATGTGCCTCCTCGAAGGGACCAACCTCTCGGAGGGGAGGGGAACCACCCGGCCCTTCGAGCTGCTCGGCGCGCCCTGGCTCGACGGGCATCGCCTGGCGGAGGACCTCGCCCGCGAGAAGCTCCCGGGCGTCGGGTTCCGGCCGGCGAGCTTCGTGCCGACCTGGGACAAGCACGCCGGCGTCCGCTGCCACGGCGTCGAGGTCGTCGTCCGCGATGCCTCCCGGTTCCGGCCCTTCCGCACGGGGATCGCCGCCGTCCTGCACGCGCGGGCCCAGGATCCCGGGCGCTTCGCCTGGCGCACCGAGCCCTACGAGTTCGTCCGGGACGTCCCGGCGTTCGACCTGCTCGCCGGCTCGGCGCGCGAGCGAGAGGCCATCGAGGCGGGGGCGACGGTGTCGGAGATCGAGCGCGCTTTCCTTCCAGACGAGCGTGGGTTCGCGCGACGTCGTGCGCCTTACCTCCGCTACGCGTGATGAGGTACCCTCGGCCAGGGCTCGAGGGGGAAGGGGCACGGCTTGCGGATAGGGGTCGCGAGCGACAGCTTCGGCAACGTCGAGCTCCTCGGAACCGTCCTCGACCGTTTCGTGCGGGCCCGGGTGGACCGGGTGTTCTTCCTCGGCGGGCGCTGCGCGGACGTGGACGCGGCGCTGGCGCGCCGCGGGGCGGGCGCGACGCGGGAGGCCCCCGTCCCTCGCACCGACTCCGAGTTCCTGGCCGCGGTGCAGGGGGCCCTCTCGCGCCAGGCGGGCCCGGCGAAGGATCCGCTCGCGGGCAGGCTGGTGCGCGTCGCGAGCCGGGCCTGCCCCGAGTACGCGAGCGGGTCGGTGCCGAAGAAGCAGGTGGACCTCGTCGAGGGGCTCATCTGCTGCCTCGTGCACGACAAGGCGGATCTCGACCGCGACGACATCGCCAACGCCTCGGTCATCTTCCACGGCAACAGCGGGAACGCCGCGCTCGTGCAGATCGGCCCCCGCACCTTCGTCACGCCCGGACACCTGCGCGCGCCGGCTCCCGCGGGCCGCCCCGGCTCCTACGGCCTCGTCGAGGTGACGCCGAAGGAGCTCGTGCTCACGGTGTTCTCGGAGGCGGGCGCGGAGCTGAAGCGGGAGCGCGCGAGCTTCGCCGCGGGCGCCAAGATGTCGGTGCGCTGATGGCGCGCGGAAGGTCCATCGGCCTCCTCGGCGGCTCCTTCAACCCGCCGCACGTGGCGCACCTCATGGCGGCGTACTGGACGCTCGCCACCCAGGGCGTCTCGGAGGTCTGGCTCCTCCCGTCGTACCTCCATCCCTTCGGCAAGGAGCTCGCGCCGTTCGACGATCGCGTGGCCATGTGCGAGCTGGCGGCGCGCGCCGTCCGCGGCGTCTCCGTGTGCCGGGCCGAGGAGGAGCTCCGGGACGACCCGCTCGTCGGGAAGACGGCGCGCACGCTCGAGCACCTCCGCGCGAAGCACCCGAAGGACGAGCTCGCCCTCGTCGTCGGCGCCGACGTCCTCCCCGAGACGGACAAGTGGTACCGCTGGGATCGCGTGAAGGAGCTCGCCCGGATCGTCGTGGTCGGCCGCGAGGGCTTCCCGCCCGTGCCGGGCGCGCCGTCCTTGCCGGCGATCTCGTCGACCGAGATCCGCGCGCGGCTGGCGCGGGGCGACGACGTGTCCGGGCTCGTGCCGCGCGAGGTGCGCGAGTACGTCGCTGCGAAGGGTCTCTACCGCTAGGCGGACGGCGAAGGCCCCGGCGCCTCCGGGGGGCGGGCCACGGCCTCCCAGGCGGCGCGGTGCCCGTCGTATGCGGCGGCGTCGAGCCGCCCGTCGGCGAGCGCCCGGACGAGCGACCAGGGCTCCACCTCGACCCCGCCGCGCGCGAGCAGGACCTCGGCGCCGGGCCGGGCCTGCGCGGCGAACCCGCGCCGGTGGAGGGCGACCGCGAGCCACGCTCCGAGGACGTCGAGGCCGCGCTGCCGCTGCGCGGCCGGGGAGAGGAGGTTCGGGCCGCGCGCCACGGCGGCCCACGCCGCTTCGGGGTCCATCGCGAGCGCGGGCAGCCGGGCGAGGCTCCAGGTGGCGGCGTCGAGCGGGGCCCGGGCGAGGTCCTTCGCGAGGGCGGGAAGGAGCGCCGCGTCCGCCACGTCGTCCCAGGACGCCGCGGGGAGCGGGGCGCGCAGGACGCGCCCGTACCACGCCTCCTCGGCGGCGGCCTCGCCGCCGAGGAGCTCGAGGCAGCCGCTCGGGGCCGGCAGCGGCGCGTCGGCCGGCCTCCGCGCGTCGAGGGCGAGGAGCCGCTGCGCGTGCGGCGGGTGGGTGTCCGTCGGATCCGGCGCGGCGTCCTGCCCCGCGGCCGCGAGCGCCTTCGCGATCTGAGGCCGCAGCCGCTCGGCGGCGAGGAAGCGGCGGAAGCCCTCGAGGAGCGGCACGCGCACGCCGCGCTCGATGGCCGGCACCGCGTCGAGATGGAAGTAGACCTCCCACGCGCGCCCCAGGACGTCGATCTTGCGGAGCGCCCCCCAGGCCGCCGCCGGCCCGCAGGCGCTCGCGGCGCAGGCGTCGGCCGCGAGCTCCTGGGCCCGCGAGACGCCGCCGGAGGCCCTGAGGAAGAGCGCGCCGTAGGCGCGGAACGGCACGTCCAGGAAGAACGCGGAGCCGTCGAGCCGCTCCACGGTGCCGGCGATGGCGCGGCGCGTCCGGTGGACCCACGCGCCCAGCCACACGTCCCCGCCGCGCTCGTGGCCGAGCTCGTGCGCGACGACCGACGCCAGCTCGGCCCGATCGAGGACGGCGAAGAGCGGCAGCCCGATCTCCAGGACGCGGGCGCGGGCGAGGCCGAGCCGCCAGCGCTCCACCCCGATGGACGCGTTGGCCGTCGCCGACACGCGGATCTCGTCCGGCGGCGGCACGCCGGCGCGCGCGGCCACCTCGGCCACGAGCGCGAGCAGCCCCGGCGCCTCGGCCGCCCCGATCGGCGGCGGCCGGTCCAGCCGGCTCCAGCGGAGCCGGAAGCGCGGCCGCAGGTTCCAGGCCACCAGCGCCGCGCCGGCGCCTGCGGCGAGGCCGC
>DATDDC010000071.1:0-2791 GCA_036523995.1 Anaeromyxobacter sp. | reverse complement strand
CTCGGCCCGGGCACGCGTCAGGCGCGCCGCGAAGGCGGCGTGCTGCGGCGTCCCCGCCGGCACGCCGGCCAGGGCCGCCTCCGCCGCGTGGACCTCGGTCCTCCCCTTCTCGATGGCGCCCCGGTGCGCCTCCTCGATGGCCGCGATCTGCTTCGCCACGACCTCGCTCGAGATCTCGCGCGCCAGGCGCGAGGCGTAGGCCGCGAAGAGCGCGCGGATGCTCTTCGCGAGCGCGATCATCATGTCGATCCGGCCGGTGAAGGAGATGGCGTCGCCGAGCAGGTTGTTGAGCATCACCCCGCCGCGGTCGGAGAGGTGCTGCATGCCGCCGTAGTGCTCCTTGGCCGCGACGAGGATGGGCACGTAGAACTCGCTGCGGAGGAACTCGGCCATCGATGCCTGGCCGAGGAGGCCGGTGCGGCGGGTGAAGTCCTTCACGTCCGCGAAGAGGTGGCCCACGGGCCGCTCCTCGGCCTGGCGCAGGATGGGCCCGGCCCGCGCGGAGAGCCGGTACAGGCGGCCCGCCTCCCATTCCAGGTCGGCGCCCCCCTCGGCCTCGCGCCCGGTGCGGTACGAGAGCGCGCGCCGCGCCGGCTGGATCATTCGATCGAGGGCGGCGTCGGCGAGGAGCGCCGCCGCGGCGCAGGCGTACTCCTCGCGGGCGGCCTTGCGGTCCAGGCCCGCCGCGGCCGCCGGCTCCTTCGCCTTCCAGCCCTGGAGGGCGCGCACGGCGCGCTCGAGGTGCGCCCGCGCCTCGGACCCGACCTGGACCTCGGAGAGCTGCCGCGCCAGCGCCTTCCGCTCCGCGTCGCCGGCGAGCGCCGAGGCGAGCATCCCGGGCGCGCACAGGAGCGTCCGGACGCGCTCGATGCCGGCGTCCCCCGCGGCCTCCGAGGTCGCGACCGCGGCGCCGAGGAGCTCGCGGAGGGCCGCCGCGGCCACGGCCTGCTCCGCGCGGCGGGCGAGATCGTCGTCCGCGCCGAGCGCCTGCACCAGATCCGATCGCGCCGCGTCCGCGTCGCCGCCCTGCGCCAGCCTGGCCACGGCCTCCTCGGCGTTCGGGATGCCGGCCGAGAGATCGCAGCCGTACAGCGTCGCGCCGCCGCCCGAGAGGCCGCCGCGGCCGCCCAGGATCCCGGCCGGCGAGAGCACCGCCTCGAGCCGGCCGAGGAGCGGATCGTCCACCGCCCGGCCCGCGTCGCGCCAGGCGCGGGCGAGGCCCGTCCGCGCGGCGAGCCAGCCCGCCGCGAGCGCGGCGGTGCGGAGGTATCGATCGATGGGCGGCGAGGGGAGGAAGGGCTTCAAGCCCCGCTCCGTCCCGGCGGTCTCGGCCCCGAGCGCGAGCGCGACGACCACGGGCGTCTCCTCGCGATCGCGCGTCGCGGCCATCTCGTCGAACCCGCGCCGGAGGAGCTCGATCCAGAGCGCCACCAGGGAGCGCCCCTTCCCGCCCTTGCCCATCCAGGCCGAGACGAGCCCGCCGGTCAGCGCCGGGTGCACCGCGGGGGCGAGCTGCGCGGCGGCCCGGAGGTCGGGACCTCCGCCCGACGGCCCGAGCTGCGCCTGGACCGGGGGCAGCGCGCCGTACTCCTCGCGCAGGATGAGCTGGTCCACGTCGTCGGCCGCGACGAAGGCACGGTGATGCGTGGAGAGGAGGAGCGCGATCTCGGAGAGGGCGCCCCTCACGATGCCGCGCGCGTCCTGGGAGAGCTCCACCGGGATGGCGAGATCGGCGAGCGAGGTGCCGAGCGAGAAGCGCAGGCGCTCGCGCTCGAAGCGCACGAACCCGGCGGGATCCCGCCGGGCGGAGGAGAAGATCTCGAGCCGGCGCAGGGCGAGGGGGGAGGGCACCGTCCCCGGGACGGTAGCGTGAGCGCCGAGCAAAGGACAACCCGACGTCGCGGCGCGCCGCCGCCCCGCGCCGGGCCGGAGGACGGGGAGGCCCCGCCCCCTCGCTCCTCATCCTTTCCGATCCCTGGCGCGGCGGACCTCGTCGACGAGGCCGAGCTTGCGGATGCGGAAGTTCAGGGTCGAGGGCTTCAGGTCCAGGACCTCGGCGGCGCCGCCGCTCCCGGTGATCCGCCCGCGCACGTGGTGCAGCACCTCGGCGATGTAGCGGCGCTCCGCCTCCGCCAGGCTCACCCAGGCGCGGCGCGGCTCGGCGCGCGCCGGGGGCTCCGCAGCGGAGCGGGTGGCGGCCTCGAGCGGGGGGATCCGCAGCCGCGGCGGCTCGGAGAGGACCACCGCGCGCTCGATCACGTGCTCGAGCTCGCGGACGTTCCCCGGCCAGGCGTACTCGAGCATGCGCCGCATGTCCGCCTCCCCCACGCCCTCGAACCGCACGCCCCGCGCGCGCGCGGCGCGCTCCATGAAGAAGAGGGCCAGGGTGGGGATCTCCTCGCGGCGCTCGCGGAGGGGCGGGACTTGGAGCGGGAACGCGGCGAGCCGGAAGTACAGGTCCTCCCGGAAGCGCCCGCCCCGCACCTCCGCCTCCAGGTCCCGGTTCGTCGCCGCCACGAGCCGGAAGTCCGAGCGGATGGCGCGGGGCCCGCCCACGCGCTCGAACGCGCCCTCCTGGAGCACGCGCAGGAGCCGCACCTGGTCCTCGGGGGAGAGCTCCCCGACCTCGTCGAGGAAGAGCGTGCCGCCGTGGGCGAGCTCGAAGCGCCCCTTCGCCTGCTCCGTCGCGCCGGTGAAGGCGCCGCGCTCGTGCCCGAACAGCGCGCTCGCGACGAGCCCCGGCGCGAGCGCCGCGACGTGCACCGCGATGAACGGGCCCTCCCGGCGCGGG
>DATDDC010000070.1:0-6234 GCA_036523995.1 Anaeromyxobacter sp. | reverse complement strand
GGTCGGGGTCGAGGTCGAGGTCGGGGTCGAGGTCGAGGTCGAGGTCGAGGTCGGCGTTGCGACCGGGTTTCATTCGATGGCGGTCGTGGCTCCGGTGCCGCGCCTCCGGCGCGGCTCGTTCCGCCGGCCGAAGCCGGCGGTGTCCGGTTCCGCCGACTGAAGCGGCCGGTGGGGTGCATCCGCGGGGGAGATGGGCTATCTCCTTTCTCCTCAATGTCTCCTCACCGCATCGAGAACCTGAACGTCTCCTCCTTCGAGGACATGCCCTCGCCGGACGAGATCAAGGCGCGGGTCCCCCTCACCGAGCGCGCCGCCGACGCCGTCGTGAAGGGGCGCCGGACGCTGGAGGCCATCCTCGACGGGACGGACTCGCGCCTCTTCCTCGTGGTCGGCCCCTGCTCGATCCACGATCCGGTCGCGGGCCTCGACTACGCGCGCCGGCTCCGGCGGCTCGCGGACGAGCTCGAGGACGTCTTCCACGTCATCATGCGCGTCTACTTCGAGAAGCCGCGCACGTCGGTCGGCTGGAAGGGCTTCATCAACGATCCCTTCATGGATGACTCCTTCCGCATCGACGTCGGCATGGAGAAGGCGCGGAAGTTCCTCCTCGACGTGAACGAGATCGGGCTCCCCGCCGGCACCGAGGCGCTCGACCCCATCGCGCCGCAGTACTACGGAGACCTCGTGGCCTGGACGGCCATCGGGGCGCGGACCTCGGAGTCCCAGACGCACCGCGAGATGTCGTCGGGGCTCTCCACGCCGGTGGGCTTCAAGAACGGGACGGACGGGGACCTCGAGGCGGCCGTGAACGCGGTCCTCTCCGCGAGCCGGCCGCACGCCTTCCTGGGCGTGAGCGGGCAGGGCCGCTCCGCCATCGTGCGCACCCGCGGGAACCGCTACTGCCACCTCGTGCTGCGCGGCGGCGGCGGGCGGCCCAACTTCGACACGGTCTCCATCTCCTTCGCCGAGCAGGCGCTCGCGAAGGCGTCGCTCCCGCGCAACATCGTCGTGGACTGCTCGCACGCGAACTCCTGGAAGAAGCCGGAGATGCAGCCGCTCGTCATGAAGGACGTCGTGCACCAGATCCGCGAGGGGAACCGCTCGGTGGTGGGGCTCATGGTGGAGAGCTTCATCGAGCCCGGGAACCAGCCCATCCCGGAGGACCTCTCGAAGCTCAAGTACGGCTGCTCGGTCACGGACGCCTGCGTGGGCTGGGACACGACCGTGGAGATGCTGAACGGCGCGGCGCAGGTGCTCCGCGAGGTGCTCCCGGGCCGGAAGCGCGCGCTCTGACGCGGGTCGCCGGTGGCCGCCCGCGCCCTCCGCCTCGTCGCCGCCGTCGCGGCCGCGCTCGCCGTGCTGGCGGCCCTCGCGCTCGTCCTCCTCTGGCTGGCGCAGCGCCGGCTCCTGTACTTCCCCGATCGAGCCGACCGCAGGAGCGCGGAGGAGCGGGCGCGCCGCCTCGGCCTCGAGCCGTGGGTGGACGGCGGCGAGCTCCTCGGCTGGCGCTCGCGCCTTCCTGGCGGCGCCGCGCGCGGACGGCTCGTCGTCCTGCACGGGAACGCCGGCTCCGCGCTCGATCGGTCGTACTTCGCCGCGGCGTTCCGGCTCGCCGACCCGGCGCGTCCGCTCGAGGTGTACCTCGTCGAGTACCCCGGCTACGGTTCGCGCGCCGGCGCGCCGTCCGAGGACGCCCTCGTCGCGGCGGCGCGGCGGGCGATCGCCCTCGCCCGGGCGGACGGCGACGGGCCCCTCCTCCTCGCCGGAGAGTCGCTCGGCGGCGCCGTCGCCGCGCTCGCCGCGGCGGCGGACCCGGCGCAGGTGGACGGGCTCCTCCTCGTGACGCCGCTCGCGAGCGTTCCGGCGGTGGCGCGGCGCCACTATTTCCCGCTGCCGGAGGCGTTCTATCGGGACGCGTACCGCGCCGACCTCGCCCTGCCCCGGTACGCGGGGGCGGTGGCGTTCCTCCTCGCCGGGCGGGACGAGGTCGTGTTCCCCGATCTGTGCCGCGCGCTCCACGATCGCGCGCCGGGCCCGAAGCGGATCTGGGAGGACCCGCTCGCGGGGCACAACACGCTCTCCTGGGACCCGTCGCTGCAGCGCTGGCGCGAGATGGTCGAGTTCCTGGCGCGCCCGGGCGGGCGGTGAGCGGCCGGGCTCGGCGCGCCCGGCCGCCGGCGCTCACCGGATCTCGTTCGTCCACATGCAGCGGTACGGCCGGACGTCGTCGAGCGCTTCCCAGGTGGAGTACGTGGTCCACTGATCGTCGTACGCCCGGTCCACGTTGGACCAGTGGACGATCATCGACATGAGCGGCGCGAACTCGCCCCTCGAGAGGTCGACGGCATGGAGGAACGCGCTGCTGCCGTTCCCGAGGCCCTTGCGGATCGTCTCGGTGTAGTCGCGCTCGGTGGCGAGGTGGGCGCCGATCCCGCGGCAGATCCCGATGGCCGAGATGAGCGTCGCCTGCGCGCGGTCCTGTTTGTCCATCCACAGCTTCGCCCCTGAGCTGCCGGAGAGCGGGAACGCGTCGCACCCGCCGGCGCAGACGGTGTCCGCCGGTGGGACGTACTTGGGATCGACGGGGTAGTAGACGCAGCGGTGCCCGTATCCCGCGTCGATCCGGTACGCCCAGGAGACGAAGTCCGGGTGGAACTCGCCGAAGCGGACATCCGTTCCGCCCGGATCGTTGCCCCACGCAACGTAGCCGGCGAGGAACTGCACGCCGTTGTAGCCTTCCTGCTCGGCGGTCCAGCTCACGGTCTTGGTGCCGTTCCCGAGCCCCTGCTGGATGAGCGCGCCGACCTCGCTCGAGTAGGGCAGGTGGCCGCCGGCGGCCCAGCAGTCGTCGAACGACGACGCCCATCCCGCCGCGGCGCGCTCCGAGGAATCCGCCGCCACGCCCGTCACGCCGACGAACGCGTCCACCGGCCCCACGGCGGGAACCGTGGGAGCGGCCGCCCGGCCCGTGCAGCGAAAGGCGTACTGGGCGGTGTCGACGTCGTACGAGGAGTTCGCCGAGGCGGACCAACTCGGCTGCGTGTCCTTCCAGCGGACGACGGAGGTGCTGTCGTAGCGGACGAGGTCCGAGGTGTGGAGCCAGTTCAGGGTGCCGTTCGGCAGGCCCTCGAGGATCGCCTCCGCGTACGCGAGGAAGCGCGGCAGCTGCGCCCGGGCGAAGCCGCATTCCCACATCGCTCCGCCGAGCGTGAGCGCCGCGCGGTCCTGGGCGTCCATGTTGTAGCCGGCGTTCGGTCCGGTGAGGGCGAAGCACTCCTGGCCCGGAGGGCCGTTGCAGGCCGCAGCGGAGAACGTGGCCGGGCTCGCGGCGGGGCACAGGCAGCGGTACGCCAGGGCGCTCCCCGTGGCGTTCGCGGAGGCCGCGCCGTTGCTCATCTTCACGGTGAACTGGTTGGCGCGATCCCGCGGCACGAGCGTCCACAGGTCGTTCACTTGGTAGGACTGGCCCACGTCCGCGTTGCCTCCTCCCCAGGCCACGCGGTGGATCTCCGTCGCGGTGGGCAGCCTCCCGCCGATGGCAGTGCAGGCGGCGGTGGCGTTCGCCAGCGTTGCCGGCGGTCGCTCGAGGCTGTCCCACGCCGTGCCCCAGCGGTCGCGGATGGGCGCGCGCAGGCTCGCGAAGCAATCGAGGCGGCAGCTCCCCGCCGAGCAGGCCTGCCCCGTTCCGCAGGCGTGGCCGCACGCGCCGCAGTTCGACGCATCATCGACGAGCGAGACGCAGCTCGGGCCGCACAGCCCGAAGCCGGGCGGACACTTCACCTCGTCCGCCTTGGAACACGCCCAGTGAAGCATGGCGAAGAAGATGCACGTCAGGACCAACCGTCCCTGCTTCATGGCCACCCCGGATGTTGTGTTGGCTCATGGTGTACATGTTCGCGGGCAGGTTTCCACGGCGCTCCCCAGCCCCCCCTTGGGTACCGCCTGTCCAGACGCCGCCGTCGCTTGTTACTCTGCGTGCTGGCATGTTCGGACGCGTTCTTCCGGCCGCCGCGGCGCTCGCCGTCGCCGCGGCGGTCTCGTCTTCCGCCCGAGCGGCGGAGGTCATCGGCGTGCTCGCGGTGGCGGATCCGCCGGGTCCGCCGACCGAGCTCGTGGAGGCGACCGCGCAGTTCCGTGCGGTGCTCGCCGAGCGGTTCCCGGGCGTGCTCGACGCGATCGGGCTCCGCGCCCGCATGGTCGGCCAGGTCCCCACGAGCTCCCTGTCGGAGATCGACGTCGCCTTCGCCGGCGCGGTGGCGACGTACCAGGCCGGCGACTACGAGGGCGCCATCCGCACGCTGCGCGGGGCCATCGAGGAGCTGGAGAAGCTCCCCGACAGCCCGGAGGCGTTCGCGCAGTGGACGCGCGTCATGATCCGGCTGGCGCGCGCGGAGCAGACCGTGGGACAGCGCGCCGCCTTCCAGGCCACGCTCGAGCGCCTGGTGCGCGCCGCGCCACAGGCGAAGGTCGATCTCACGCAGTACCCGCCGAGCTTCGCCGCGGAGGTCGATCGGGTCCGCGCCCGGCTCGCGGCGCTGCCGAAGCGCAGCCTCAAGATCACCGCCGCGCAGAAGGGCGTCGCCGTCTACGTGAACGGGCGCCATGTCGGGACCGCTCCCCTCACGGTCGAGCTCTTCCCCGGTCGCTATCGCATCTCGGGCGCGCTCCAGAACCTTCGCGTGCCTGGGCTGACGGCCGACCTCACCGAGGCGAACGAGAGCATCCACCTCGACTTCGCGCTCGCGAACGCGCTTCGCCCGGATGCCGGGCCGGGGCTCGCCCTGCCGCGCGCCGACCGCACCCGGGAGACCGTGGCCGCCGCCGGGTGGCTCGGGCTCGACCGCGTCGCGGCGGTGACGCTGCTCGTCGAGAATGACGTCACGTATCTGCAGGGGACGATGTTCGACGTCCGGCGCGGATCGATGACCCGCGAGGCTCGGCTGCGGCTCTCGGGAGGCTCGCCGCCGCAGGGCGGTCTCACCGCTCTCGCGGCGTTCCTCATGACCGGGACGCCGTCGTCGCTCGTGGCGGCGATGGTGACGGCGGAGCCGAAGCGCCCCGCGCCCGAGCCCGCCTCGGCCGCCAAGTTCGATCTCAAGGCCGCGCCGCCGAGGGCGGAGGTCCCGATCGCCTCCCGCCCGGACGATCCGTGGTCGCGCCTGCCGCGGTGGGCCCCCGCGGCGGGCGCCGGCCTCACGGTGGTCCTCGGCACCGTCGCGGCCGTCTCGGCCGCGAAGGCGAGCAGCGACTACTCGCGCGCCAACGGCATGGTGAGCGGCGGCTCGCTCCGCTTCGGTGCCTCGCCCGGGCAGTACAACGACTACGTGTCCTCGGGCAACAGCGCGCGGAACCTCGCCGTCGGCGCGGGCGTCGCCGCCGGCGTGAGCCTCGCCGCGACGAGCGCCCTCGCCTACGTGAGCTACCGCCGCACGGGCGAGGTCTGGCCGTTCAGATTCTGACGGGGCGTGCCGCCCCGCCCCGCCGGCGAAGCCGTCGGGGCCCCACCCCTGCTCGCCGGGTCCCTTGGCGCCTCGCGGCGGCATGCGCCGCCGCGCGAGGCGCTTCCCGGCGCGCTCCTGCGTTCGCGTGGTGGCGAATCATCTACGGCGCCACGAGGAGCCCGCGCGAGAGCCCCTCGCGCACGAAGTCGAGCACGGTCCGGCGCGCCTCGTCGCCCGCCGCGCTCGCCGCCTCGGCGAAGCGCGCCACCGCCTCCTCGACCGAGGCCGCGGCGGAGAGGGCGTCGAGGAGGAACGCGCCGGCCTCGGACACCTGTCGCTCCGCGCCCACGTACCCGGGCTCGAACCGCACCGAGATCGCGTCCGCCTCCTCGGCGCCGGGCGAGCGCTCCGCCCGGATGCGGGCCTCGGGCGCGGGCCGGACCGCGGCCCCGAGGATGGCCGCGTCCGGCGCGCTCGCGAGGTCGAGCGCCGCGAGGTAGCGGTCGAGCGCGGCGGCGCCGATCCCGGCCATGGCGGGAACCGGAAGCTCCACGGCGATGCGCCCGCCGGTTCGGCGCGGGGCGCGGATCACCGCCAGCACCCGCGAGAAGGAGGCCGCCCCGAGGGCGTCGAGGTGCTCGCGGTAGCGCCCGACGGCGGCGCGGTATCCGGCGCCGAGGCCCGCGTCCTCGAGCGCCGCGTACGCCACCGCCTCGAGATCGGCGGACGGCCCCGGCGCGGAGAGCACGACGAGGTCGACCGCCGCGCCGGCGAGGGCGGTGCGGAGCGCCTC
>DATDDC010000069.1:0-4151 GCA_036523995.1 Anaeromyxobacter sp. | reverse complement strand
CGAGAAGTGGCCCGTCGGGGTCGTGGCCCATCACGTCGCCCTGTCGCACGAGGGCATCTCGGGGCTCATCCCCGGCGGTGCGCGGCGCGGGCGCCGGGGCGGGCGCGGGCTGCGGCGCGGCCGGCGCCGCGGACTCGACCTCGAGCCGCTGGATCTCGCTCTCCACCGACCGCACGTCCCGGACGAAGCCACCTGCCTCGGCGGCGAGCTTCTCCTCGACGGCGCGGAGCCCCTCCTCCACGCGCGACCGCTCCGCGAGGCCTCTCTTGGCCTCGGGGGAGGCCTCCCAGTCGGCGAGGCGCTTCCGCCACTCCGCCACGACCGCGTCGGCGTCGGCCACGCGGGCCAGCGCCTCCTTGAGCTCGCCCGGGTTCGAGACGTGCAGCGCCTTCACCGCGTCGCGGACGTCGGCGGCGTCCTTCTCGAACTGCGCCCCCACCTTCCGCTCCCATTCGTCGACGATGCGGGTGCGGCGCGCCACGCGCTCCCAGTCCTCGAGGCTGCCCACCCAGCGAAGCGCCACCCACGCCGCCCAGCCGAAGGCCGGCACGTCCAGGATGGAGAGGTAGCGCAGCTCGGGATTCACCGCGGCGCCGACGGCGCCGGCGAGCGCGAGCCCGGCGCCGCCGCCCGCCCCCGCCCAGAAGCGCGGATCCTTCCAGAAGGGCATGGGCTCGCCGCGCGTCTCGGTCTCGGCGAGCGCGTCGCGCTCCGCCTTCACCCGGGCGGCGGCGTCTTCCTTGCGCGCCGTCGCCTTCTCGAAGGCGGCGAGCTTCGCGTCCGCGTCGCCCAGGCGCCCGAACACGGCGGCGGCGTCCCCGAGCTCCGCCCGCGCGGCCTCCGCCTTCTCGAGCCCCTCGCGCACCTTCGCGCCCGCCTTCAAGGACTCCTCGATCTTGAAGAGCTGCGTCTGGAGCCCGTCGAGCTGGTACTGGAGCTTCTCCGCGATCTTCGCCTTCTCGAGCTCCTCGCGGAGCTGGCCGAGGCGCTTCCTCGCCTGCTCGGGCGTGAGCGACTGCCGCTGGGGCGGCGCGGCCGCGGACGGCGCCACGCCGCCGGCCTTCGAGGGCAGGTCCGCCGACGACAGCGCGAGCAGCGCCCCGAGCCTCTGGGGCGGCGGCACGCCCACGGTGCGCTGCAGGAACGCGGCGATCTCGCCGAGGTCCTGCGCCACCAGGGCGAACGAGCGCTTCGCGGGATCGAAGCGGTGGAGCTGGGCCCCCGACGCGAAGTCGCGCACGATCCGGTAGGTGATCTTGTCGTTTCCGACGAGGGTGAGCCCCGCGCGCATGGGGGCGTTGGCGGGCCCTCCGGCGGCGCGCGGCAGCGCGTCCCCGTCGCGGGGATCGGGGTAGAGGAGCGCCTCGACGAGGCGGCGCAGCGTCGGGCCGTCGGCGGAGAGGACGTTGTAGCCGGGGCGCAGCGTGGCACGCCCGCCGGCCGGCGCCACGCCGCGGACGCCCTGCGCTGCGAACTCGAGGAGGATCACCCGGAGCGATGTTACAGCCCGGGGCCGCCACCGGGAAGCGCGGGCGGACGCCGGGCCGCGCCCGGCGGGGAGGCGGTCACTCCGCAGCGGGCGGGGTCGCGCCCTCGGCCGCCCCACCCTCCTCCTGGTGGAGCCGGGCCGCCTTGCCCTGCAGTGCGCGCAGGTAGTAGAGGCGCGAGCGGCGGACCTCGCCGTGGCTCACGACCTCGATGTGGTCGATGCGGGGACTGTGCACCGGGAACATGCGCTCCACGCCGACGCCGTAGCTCATCTTCCGCACGGTGAACATGGAGCTGCCGGGCGTGCCCTTGCGGTACGCCATCACCACGCCCTCGAAGATCTGGATGCGCTCCTTGTCGCCTTCCTTGATCTTCGTGTGGACGCGCACCGTGTCGCCCGCCCGCATCTTCGGGAGGTCGTTGCGTACGTACTTCGCCTGGATGTCGGCAATCGCCTTGCGCAGCATGACCGTGCTCTCCTTTTACAGCTCGTCGTCTCCGGTTACAGCTCGTCGTCTCCGGCGTCGAGGAGCCGGAGGTCGCTCTCCGAGAGGTGGAGCCTCGCGAAGAGGTCCGGCCTCCGCTCGCGCGTGGCGCGCAGCGACTCGCGCCGCCGCCAGCGCTCGATGCGCCGGTGGTCTCCCGAGAGGAGGACCTCCGGAACGTCCATCCCCCGGAACGAAGGGGGCCTCGTGTAGTGCGGGTGCTCGAGGACGTCCTCGCCGCCCGCGAAGCTCTCGGCGGAGGCCGAGGCCTCGTTGCCGAGCACGCCGGGGACGAGGCGGGCGCAGGCGTCCACGACGCAGAGCGCCGCGAGCTCGCCGCCCGTCAGGACGAAGTCTCCGACCGAGACCTCCATGTCCACCGCCTGTCTCACCCGCTCGTCCACTCCTTCGTACCTGCCGCACGCCAGGATGAGCTTGCCGTGCTCCGCGAGCCGCCGCGCCAGCCGCTGGTCGAGCCGCGCGCCTCGCGGGCTCGTGAGCACGGCGAGCGCGCCGGGGAGCCGGGAGCGCGCCGCCTCGATGGCGGCCACCAGCGGCTCGGGCTTCATCACCATCCCGGCGCCGCCCCCGTAGGGCGCGTCGTCGGTGACGCGGTGCTTGCCCTCGGCGTACTCGCGGATGTCGGTCACCCGCGCCGCGAGGAGGCCGCTCTCCCGCGCCTTCCCGAGGATGCTCTCGGCGAGGTAGCCCTCGCACATCCTGGGGAAGAGGGTCAGGATCTCGACCTCCAGCCTCGCCACGTTCCGCTCTCCTCGCCTCCTGCTTCCTCGCGCCCGTGCCGCGCCCGACGAAGCCTCTCAGTCCAGCAACCCTTCCGGCGGATCCACCACGATCCGCCGCGCCTCGAGATCGATCCCGACGTACGGCGCGAGCGGCACGAGCTGCTCGCCCCGCTCGCCGGTCACGACGAGCACGTCCGCCGCGCCCGTCGTGTAGAAGCCCGTCACCTTCCCGACCGCCTCGCCCGCCGCGGTCACGACCGGCAGTCCCTCCAGGTCGGCCCAGAAGTACCTGCCCTCTCCCGCCTCGCCCAGCGCCTCGCGCTCGACGAGCACCTCCGCCCCCACCCACGCCTCGGCCGCCGTCCGGTCGGCCACGCCCTCGACCTTCACCGCCCACAGCCGCCCCTGGGGGCGCGCCTCCAGGATGCGCCGCACCTCCGGCTCACCCTCGCCGCGCCGCAGCGCGACCGCGCCGAGCTCCGCCAGCGCGCCCTCTGTCCCCGCCACGCCCAGGTGACCGTGGAGCCCTACGGCGCGGACGACCTTGCCGAGCCGGACGAGCTTCACGGGCGCCTAGTCGAGGATGTCGAGCACCGCCCGGCGTCCCTCCTTGCGCGCGGCCGAGTCGAGGACGGCCCGGAGCGCCTTCGCGGTCCGGCCGCCCCGCCCGATGACGCGTCCGAGGTCGTCCGGGTCGACGGTCAGCTCGAAGACGGTCGAGCGGTCGCGCTCGATGGCATCGACGCGGACGGCGTCCTTCCGATCGACGAGCTCGCGGGCGAGCCAGAGGACGAGGTCCCTCATGGCCTACGCCTTCTTCTCAGCGGGCTTCGTCGCCTTCGCCCGCTTCAGGATCATGGCCACGGTCTGGGAGGGCTTCGCGCCGGCCTTGAGCCAGTGCTCGATCCGCTCGATCTTGAGCTCGATCCGCTCGGGGGTGAGCGTCGGGTCGTAGAGCCCGACGTCCTCGATGTAGCGGCCGTCGCGCGGCTTGCGCGAGTCGGTCGCCACCACGTGATAGAAGGGCGCCTTGTGCGTGCCCGCGCG
This sequence comes from Anaeromyxobacter sp., assembly GCA_036523995.1. Classification (GTDB taxonomy): domain Bacteria; phylum Myxococcota; class Myxococcia; order Myxococcales; family Anaeromyxobacteraceae; genus Anaeromyxobacter. The sequence goes on along the minus strand of DATDDC010000069.1, from coordinate 388 downwards.
CGACAGCCGTAGAACAACCGCCATGAGCTCTGCCTCCTAAATTCCCGGAACGCGGGCCCTTTTCGCCGCAGCCAACGCGGCGGTCCGCGAAAAGTGGGTTTCTTTACGCCAACTTAGCGTGTGTGTCAAGCAGAAGGGGGCTCGGCCACGGCCGGCGGGCCCGGGCGCCGATATGCGCGGAGCCGCGAGAGGTGCCCCCGCGGAGCGATGCGGAGCGCAGCCCGGTACGCGAGCACGCCGAGCGCCGCGCCGGCCATGCCACCGCCCGCGAGATCGGCCGCCCAGTGGGCACCCGATACGGCGCGCGCCGTCGCCACGGCCACGGCTAGGATGAGCGCGGCGCGGGCCCGCCGCCCGTAGGCGAGGAGCGCGTAGGTCGCGAAGGCGG
>DATDDC010000068.1:0-8239 GCA_036523995.1 Anaeromyxobacter sp. | reverse complement strand
CGTGGACTCGACGCGCGCGGTGGGGCTCGCCATCGGCCGCGCCGCGCGGCCGCCGCGGGTCTGGCTGCAGATGAGCACCGCCACGATCTACGCGCACCGCTTCGATGCGCCGAACGACGAGGTCGAGGGACGGATCGGCGGCGACGAGCCGGATGCGCCGCCGTCCTGGCGGCACTCCATCGACATCGCGCTCGCCTGGGAGCGCGCCCTGCGCGACGCCCCGGCGCCTGCCACGCGCAAGGTGGCGATGCGCACGGCGATGGTGATGAGCCCGCGACCGGGGGGCGTCTTCGCGATGCTCGATCGCCTGGCGCGGCTCGGGCTGGGCGGCGCCATCGCCGGCGGGCGGCAGCTCGTGTCGTGGATTCACGAGGAGGACTTTGCCGGCGCCGTCGCGTTCCTGCTCGAGCGCGACGACCTCGCCGGCGCGGTGAACCTCGCCTCCCCCCACCCCCTTCCCCAGGGCGAGCTCATGGCCGCGCTGCGCGCTGCCGAGGGCGTGCCCATCGGGCTCCCGGCGACGCGCTGGATGGCCGAGCTCGGCGCGTTCCTCCTCCGGACCGAGACGGAGCTCGTCCTGAAGAGCCGCCGAGTGGTGCCACGGCGCCTCCTCGAGGCGGGGTTCGCGTTCCGCCATCCGCGATGGGCGGAGGCGGTCCGGGACCTCGTGGCGCGAGGTCGCGCGGCCCGCGGAGCCGCCGCTTCCTGCGCCGGCGCCGGCCCGTCGCCCTCGGGCTCGAGGTAGTGGCCGCGCGGCGGCGCTCGCGACGCCCGCCGCGCGCGCGGTCGCTCGAGCGCTGGCGCATTTCTGCGCATCCCCGTTGCAGCGGCGCGCCTCCCGTCCCCGCGCCATCGGGTTCATGCTAGGACGCGTTCAGGGAGGTCGCACACGATGACTCGCCGCGGATGGGCGCTGTTCCTCGCGCTGTCGGTGATCTGGGGGATCCCGTACCTGCTCATCCGGGTGGCCGTGCGCGACCTCACCCCGGCGACCCTCGTCTTCCTCCGCACCAGCCTCGGCGCGGTCCTGCTCCTCCCGCTGGTGATCGCGCGCGGCAACCTCCGCGCGCTCCTGCCGCGCTGGCGCCCCGTCGTGCTCTTCACGGTGGTGGAGCTGGCCGTGCCGTGGGTGCTCCTGGCCGACGCCGAGCGCCGCGTCACCAGCTCGCTCGCCGGCCTGCTGGTGGCATCCGTGCCGCTCGTGGGGGCGCTGCTCGCCCGCGTGAGCGGCCGCCGCGAGCGGATCGGCGGCCGGCGCCTGCTGGGGCTCGCCATCGGTCTCGCCGGCGTCGCCGCGCTCCTGGGCCTCGACGTCGGGGGCGGCGATGGGCGCGTCGTCCTCGAGATGGCGCTCGTCGTCCTCGGGTACGCGCTCGGGCCGCTCGTCGTGTCGCGCCGGCTCTCCGATCTCCCCGCCCTGGACGTGGTGGCGGTCTCGCTCGTGCTCTGCGCCGCGCTCTACGCGCCCGTGGGCATCGCGCAGCTTCCGCGCGCGATGCCGCCGTTGCCGGTGATCGGCGCCGTCGCCGGGCTCGGAATCCTCTGCACCGCCGTCGCCTTCCTCCTCTTCTTCGGGCTCATCGCCGAGGTCGGCCCGGTGCGAGCCACGGTGATCACGTACGTGAACCCGGCCGTCGCCGTGGCCGCGGGGGTCGCCCTGCTCGGCGAGCCCTTCACGATCGGCACGGGGGTGGGCTTCGTCCTGATCCTCGGCGGCTCGTGGCTCGCGACCGGCGCCAAGGGGCCCGAGGCCCGGGAGCGCGCCGAGGCCGCGGCCGCGAGCGAGACCCTTCAGGGCTCGCGCGGATACGGCGAAACGTAGGGACCCGCGATCCGGCGCCGCCGCGGCGGCGCAGGTCCGAGCGCACGATGAGCGGACGCTCGTCCTCTCCGGACGCGGCCTCTTCCCGCGCCTCGTCGGGGTACATGGGTTGCCCGCAGCGCTCGCTCCCTTAGAAGGTCCGGAGGCTCGGCGGGCGTGGCCGCCGGGCCGACCCCAAGTCCCCGAGGAACGACATGGCCGTCACGTTGATCGTCAACGGGCAGCGCCGCACCGTTCGGGCATCGCCGGACACGCCGCTCCTCTACGTCCTGCGCAACGACCTCGAGCTGAACGGCGCGAAGTTCGGCTGTGGCCTCGCGCAGTGCGGGGCCTGCACGGTCGTGGTCGACGGCAGGGCGGTGCGCTCCTGCACGACGCCCATCTCCTCGGTGTCGGGCAAGAAGATCACCACGATCGAGGGGCTGGGGACCGAGGCGAAGCCCCACGCGCTGCAGAAGGCGTTCATGGAGGAGCAGGCGGCGCAGTGCGGCTACTGCATCGCCGGCATGATCATGTCGGCGAAGGCGCTCCTCGATCAGAACCCGCATCCCAGCGAGCCGGAGATCCGGCGCGCGCTCGCGGGGAACCTCTGCCGCTGCGGGACGCACAACCGGATCGTCCGCGCCGTCCAGCGCGCCGCGAAGGAGAGCGTATGAGCGCCCGCGACCTGGCATCGCCTTCCCGCCGCCGCTTCCTCCAGCAGGGCGCCGGGCTCACCGTCGCGTTCTCGCTCGGGCCGCTCCTGCGCGGGAGCGCGATCGCGGAAGAGCCCGCCCGCCTGCCCGGAAGCCTGCAGACGAACCGCATGCTGAGCGGCTGGCTGCGCATCGATCCGGAGGGCACCGTCACGGCCTTCACCGGGAAGGTCGAGCTCGGCCAGGGCATCCTCACCGCGCTCGCGCAGATCGTGGCCGACGAGCTCGACGTCGCGCCCGCGCGCGTCAAGATGATCTCGGGCGACACCTCGCGGACGCCGAACGAGGGCGTCACCTCCGGGAGCCTCTCCATCGAGAACGGCGGAACGGCGCTGCGCTTCGCCTGCGCAGAGGCCCGCGCCATCCTGCTCGACGCGGCCTCCGCGAAGCTCGGCGCGCCGGCCGCCGATCTGCGCGTCGAGGACGGCACCATCGCAGGGCCGGGCGGCGCCCGCGCCACGTACTGGGACCTCACCAGCGAGGCGATGCTGAAGCGCGAGGCGACCGCGAAGGTGAAGCCGAAGCCGGCCTCGGCGCACAAGGTCATCGGCAAGAGCATGCCCCGCCGCGACATCCCGGCGAAGGTGACGGGCGGCGTGGCCTACGTGCAGGACCTGCGGCTCCCCGGGATGCTGTTCGGGCGTGTGGTGCGCCCGCCGGCGCCGCGCGCCCGGCTCACCGCAGCCGACGTGCCGGCCGTCCGCGCCATGCCGGGGGTCGTCGCCGTGGTGCGCGACGGCAGCTTCCTCGGCGTCGCGGCCGAGCGGGAGGAGCAGGCCATCGCCGCGTCGAGGGCCCTGCGCAAGAGCGCGCGCTGGGAGCAGGCCGGCGATCTGCCGCCCTCCGGGGCCGCCCTTTTCGAGCACCTCCGGCGCGCGCCGTCGAGGGACGACGTCGTGTCCGAGAAGTCGGAGACGGCTTCTCCCGCGGTGAAGACCCTGCAGGCGACCTACACGCGCCCGTTCCAGGCGCACGCCTCCATCGGGCCGTCCTGCGCCGTGGCGCAATGGCAGGACGGGAAGCTGCGCGTGTGGACCCACAGCCAGGGCGTCTTCCCGCTGCGCGGCGCGCTCGCGAAGGCGCTCAAGGTCCCGGAGCCGGACATCGTCGCGATGCACCGGGAGGGCTCGGGCTGCTACGGCCACAACGGCGCCGACGACGTGGCGCTCGACGCCGCGCTCGTGGCGCGCGCCGTGGCCGGCCGTCCGGTGAAGCTGCAGTGGATGCGCGAGGACGAGTTCGGCTGGGAGCCCTACGGCTCGGCCATGGTGGTCGACCTCCGCGCGGGGCTCGACGAGAAGGGCAACGTGGTCGAGTGGCACCACGAGGTCTTCAGCCACGCGCACTCCACGCGCCCCGGCGAGTCCGAGGGCGTGAACCTGCTCGCCGCCTGGTACCTCGAGGACAAGATGGCGCCCGGGCCGGCGCGCAACATCCCGCAGCCGAACGGCGGCGGCGATCGGAACGCCATCCCGCTCTACGTCTTCCCGAAGCAGCGCGTCGTGAACCACCTCCTGCCCCAGATGCCCGTGCGCGTCTCGGCGCTGCGCACCCTCGGCGCGTACGCGAACGTCTTCGCGCTCGAGTCGTTCATGGACGAGCTCGCCGCCGCCGCGGGCGCCGATCCGGTGGAGTTCCGGCTGAGGCACCTCACCGACCCGCGCGCCCGGGCGGTCATCGAGGCCGTGGCGTCGAAGTCGGGCTGGCGCGGGCGCGCCGGGGAGGCGGGCAACGGCAAGCGCGGCCGCGGCATCGGCTTCGCGCAGTACAAGAACAAGGCGGCGTACGTGGCCGTCGTCGCGGAGGTCGAGGTCGACCGCGCCTCGGGCGAGATCCGGGTGCTCGGGGCCCACGCCGCCGCCGACGCCGGGCTCGCCGTGAACCCGGACGGCTTCGCCAACCAGATCGAGGGCGGCGTGATCCAGGCCGCGAGCTGGACCCTGCGCGAGGCCATCGCGTTCGACCAGGATCACATCCTCACGAAGTCGTGGGCGGACTACCGGATCCTGCGCATGACCGAGGTCCCCGCCGTCGAGGTCACGCTCATCGACCGGCCCGAGGAGAAGCCGCTCGGGGTGGGCGAGGCCTCCCTCGGCCCGGCGGCGGGCGCCATCGCGAACGCCGTGGCCAACGCCACCGGCCGGCGCATCCGCGATCTGCCGTTCACCTCGGAGCGCGTGAAGGTGGCGCTGGGCTGATCGCGGCGGAGGGACGTGCCGAGACCGCTAGTGCGGTCTCTCGGCGAGAGGTGCCGGCGGTCCGAGACCGGCGCGCGGCCCGCCCTCCTCCTCGAACAGGATCACCGGCATCGCTCGGCCGCGTCCCGGGCTCCACTGCAGCAGCTCGCCCTCCGCTCCGCGGACCCGCAGGAAGGTGTACTGGACGCGCTCGCGCGGGACGAGGATGTCGTGGGCGAACACGGCGATCCACGTGCCGGTGTTGAAGTACCAGGCGTCGCCCTCCCGGCGAGGGATCCGGACCACGGTCTCCTCGTGCGTGTGCCCGAAGGCGACGAGCGGCACGTCGAGGACGTTCGCGATCCGCGCGGCGGCGGCGGCGAGCGGCCGCGGAGGCTCGTCGGCCGGGACCCGGAGAGCGGCGGCGATCAGCGCCGCGAGCCCCACGGCCCCGAATACGAGGTAGAGGGCGAGCGAGAGGAGGGTCTTCCAGGCGAAGCCCACCATGAGCGCATCCAGCGCGCGCCAGGCCGAGGCCCACACGACCATGGCGGAGGCGGTGACCAGCGCGACGCCGGCGGCGAGCTTCGCCGCCTGCCGGAAGAGCCCGCTCGCGGCGCGCGCGGCGTCCGCCCCCACGAACTTCAGCGCGTCGATCGCGTACAGGCGATCACCGAGGCCGGAGCGCTCGGCGATCTCCGCCAGCTCGGCGGCGTGGAGCTGCTCGGCTTCCCGATGCCACGCACCCGCGGGAGCCCGTGCCAGCCGCCGCAGGAGCTGCACGAGGAAGCGGCCGTGGCTGCGCGCGACCGACACGAGCAGGCGGGGCCGATTCGCGAGGAGGAAGCGGAAGTAGCGGTAGTTGGCGCGGCTCGACGGGACGATGAACGTGATCGCGCCGAACGCGTTGTACAGGTACTTCTGGAAGAAGTTGCCGAGCGGCATGTCTCGCTCCGCTGCGGTCGCCGCCTGGGGCGAGTCGGCCAGCCGGCGGCGCAACGGGAAGCGGAACGCGTTCTCCGGATCGTACTGGCAGCCGTGCTCGATCCAGATCCGCCCCGGCTCGTGGAAGAACCACCGCTCGAAGCGCAGCCGCTGCAGGGCATCGCGGGGAGCGCCGCGCGCCTCGACCCGGTCCGCCACCGCTCGCCGCATCTCCTCCTGGACCGGCTCCCACTGGAGCTCGAGATCGTGGTTGCCGGGCAGGACGATGACGTCGTGTCCTGCGGCGACGACCAGCGCCAGCGCGTCCGCGAACGCCGTGTGTCCGCGGAGGATGTCGCGCACCATGCGCGCGGCGACCGCGGGCGTCACCGCCGGGCCGAAGCGGCGCTCCAGCGCGCTCCCCGCCTCGGGAGGCGGCTCCGGCTCGATGCGGAGCAGGTCGAGAACGTCCCCGTTCAGGATGAGAGCGAAGCGCACCCCGCGCTCCTCCGCGTCGCGGCAGAGCCACTCGCAGAAGGCGTGGAAGTCGCCGTCGTAGAAGAAGCTCTCCAGCGCGTGCCAGCGCTTGGCCTCGCGGTTGAAGCCGCGCCCCAGGTGCAGATCCGAGACGACGACCAGGTCGCGCAATGCCGCGTGCACCTCTCCCGCGATTCCCCTCACGGCTCTCTCTACCAGAAACTCGCCGGCTCGGCCGGCGGGACCGGAGGAGAGCGGATCATCTAGTAGCGTCGGCTCGAGCCGGGCTGCATTCTAATGACCGTCCAGGCCCCTCCTGCGCGCGCCGCGCCGGGCGGGCCGCAGGCCAGGTGCACGAGGAGCGCCATGACCACAGCGAAGAGGCCCGAGGCGCTGAGCGGCGACGAGATCGTCGCCCTCACCCGGAAGCACACGCTCTACGACTGGTCGGCGCAGGCCAGCGTCGATCCCATCCCCATCGCGCGCGCCAAGGGGGTCCACTTCTGGACGCCCGAGGGGAAGCGCTTCATCGACTTCAACAGCCAGCTCATGTCCGTGAACATCGGCCACGGCGACGAGCGCGTGAACCGGGCGATCCAGGAGCAGCTCGCGGCGGTCGCCTACGCGAACCCCTGGATGGCCACGGCGCCCCGCGCGCTCCTGGGGGCGAAGCTCGCCGGGCTCACGCCGGGAGACCTCGACGTCTTCTTCTTCACCACGGGCGGCGCCGACGCGAACGAGAACGCGGTCCGCATCGCCCGGCAGGTCACGGGACGGCACAAGATCCTCGCCCGCTACCGCTCGTACCACGGCTCCACCGCCGGCATGATCTCGCTCACGGGCGAGCCCCGCCGCTGGGCCGCCGAGCCGTCGATGTACGGCGTCGTCCACGTCGTCGACCCGTATCACGGCATCCAGCGCGGCTGGGACGACGCCGCGACGGCGCTGGCGCACCTCGAGGAGGTGATCCAGCTCGAGGGGGCGCAGACCATCGCCGCCTTCATCCTGGAGACCGTGACCGGCACGAACGGCGTCCTCGTCCCTCCCGACGGCTACCTCCAGGGCGTCCGCGAGCTCTGCACGAGGCACGGCATCCTCATGATCTGCGACGAGGTGATGGCGGGGTTCGGCCGGACGGGAGAGTGGTTCGCGGTGAACCACTGGAAGGTGGTGCCGGACCTCCTCACCATGGCGAAGGGGCTCACCTCCTCGTACGTGCCGATGGGCGCGGTCGGCATGCGGCGCCACCTCGCCGAGCACTTCCGCGACCGCGTCTTCAACGGCGGCCTCACCTACGGCAGCCATCCCGTGGCGTGCGCGGCGGCGCTCGCCACGATCCGGGTGTACGAGGAGGACCGCCTCGTCGAGCGCGCGCGGGAGCGCGGCGTCCTCATGAAGGCGCTCCTCGCGGAGCTGGCGGCGAAGCACCCGTCGGTGGGGGCGGTCCGCTCCATCGGCCTGTTCGGGGCCGTGGAGCTCGTCCGCGACCGGCGCACGCTCGAGCCCCTCGCGCCCTTCAACGCCTCGAGCCCGGAGATGTCGGCGCTGGGGAAGTTCTTCCGGCAGGAGGGGCTCTACACGCTCGTGCGCTGGAACGCGTTCTTCACGAACCCGCCGCTCGTCATCACCGAGGCCGAGCTGCGCGAGGCGTTCGCGATCATCGATCGCGGCCTCGCCATCACCGACGCGGCCGTGAGATCGTGAGCCGCGCTCAGCGCCCGCTCGCCTTCCGCGCGGCGGCGCGCTGGTCGTAGAGCTCCTCGCGGTACCGCTCCGCGATCTCGCGCGCCCGATCCCGCTGCTCCGGGCGCAGGATCTCCTCGGCCTGGAGGTACGCCGCCGTGTCGTTGTCGTTCCTCACGCGCTCCGGATCCGGAGGCGGCCGCTTCGGCTCGCCTCGCCCCGCCGGGGAGCCGGCCGCTCGACGTCCGCCGCGCTCCCCGGGGGCCGCCGCGGGCACCTCCGCGTTGCGGCGCTGGAGGTCGTCGTCGATCCGCTCGAGGCGCCGGATCTGGTCGTCGTCGAGGCCGAGCTCTCCCCGGTGCGCCAGCACCGCGGCAACGGACGACCGGGGCAGGATCTTCGGCGGAACCTTCGGCGAGGGCTCCGCCGCGCCGGACGGAGCGGCGGCGGCGAGCAGCGCG
>DATDDC010000067.1:0-1555 GCA_036523995.1 Anaeromyxobacter sp. | reverse complement strand
CTGCGGCAGGAGGGCGGCGAGGATGGTCTCGTGGATGGGCACCGCGACCCCGGCCTCGCTGGCGAGGCGCACCACCGCGCCGACCTGGTCCTCGAGCTCGGACGGCCGCCCCGCGCCCACGTCCCGCTGCATGGAAGAGGTCACCTCGGCCGGAAGGCCGTCGATGACGGCGAGCGTCTTCGCCGCCGCGTCGGCGGGGAGCGCCACGCCGCGCGCCCGCGCCACGGCGGCGAGCTCCTCCTGCGCTCGGGCGAGGAGCGCGCGCGTCTCGGGGACGCTCCGCACCACGCCGACCGGCGCGCGCGCGACCGAGGCGACCGCCCCCCAGGGCTCGATGAGGAGGAACTTCTCCCAGCTCGCGCGCTCCACGTCCTCGACGAGCTCGACCTCGGCGCCGGCGTCCCGGAGCGCCCGCGCGAGCGCCTCGAGCGACGCCGACTGGCCCCGGGCGCGCGGGCCCATCTTCACCCTGGGACGACCCCCCAGGTGCTTCACCGCGCCGGGCGCCTCGATCCAGGCGAAGACCGAGATGAGGCCGCCCGCGACCCGGGCGTCCCCCAGCGCCGCCGCGAGCCGGCCCGCCGCCTCCACCCCGTTCTGGAACGGGACGGCGATGCCGCCCTTCGCGAGGAGGGGCGAGAGCCGCGGCGCCAGCTCCGCCACCTGCCAGGCCTTCACTCCCACGAGGACCGCCTCCACCGGGCCGAGGGAGGCGGGGTCGTCCGACACGGATGCCATGCGCGCCACGAAGTTCCCGATTGGCGAGCTGATACGCAGGCCGTCCTTGCGGATGGCCTCCGCGTGCGCGCCTCGCGCCAGGAGCGCGATCTCGTGCCCGGCGCGCGAGAGAAGCCCCGCGAGGAGTCCGCCCACTCCGCCTGCGCCCGCGACGGCGATCCGCATGATGTCGTCCTCCGAGGCGACGTTGTAACCCACCCGCGCCGGACGAACGAGGCTTGCGCTGGCGGGCAGCCGGAGGAAAGTTCGCTCCGGAGGAGATCGCATGCTTCGCCTCGCCCTCGCCGCCGCCCTCGCGCTTCCGCTCTCCGTCCGGGCGGAGCCGCCGCCGGCGGAGGGGCGCATCCTCACCGACGAGGGGACGGTCGAGATCCTCGGGCGTCCCGTCCGGGTCGGCGAGCGCGTGGACCTCCCCGAAGGCTGGTTCCGCGTGGAGGAGCCGGGCACGGAGGACAGCCAGGTCGGCTCCTTCGCGGTGGTGCCCGTCGAGACCTTCGCCGCCCTGGGCGCCCCGGCCGTGACGGAAACGGCCGAAGCGACCGATCCCGGGCAGACCCGGCAGCGCGCCCGCGACTGCCGCGCCGAGCGCTCGGCGTATCTCTCCGAGCTGTGGCGCCAGTCCGGGATCGAGTTCTCGTCGCCCGCGGCGCTCATCGACGCGCTCGAGGGCCGCACGGCGACCGGCCCGGCCATGGGCTTCTACTGGTTCGCCAAGGCGACCGATCCGTTCCGGCCGCTCGCGTGGTCGTCGGCGCTCCGCGATCGGGCCGAGGCGCTCGCCCGCTGCGCGCGAGGCGACTGATCCGCCGCCTTCGCC
>DATDDC010000066.1:0-2304 GCA_036523995.1 Anaeromyxobacter sp. | reverse complement strand
GCTCTCCCCGGCCGCCGCACACGCCTACGATCGCGCGGCGCAGCTCCTCGGCGTCGCCGTCTTCGAGGAGGTGGACGGGAAGGTGGTCTATCGCGGCGCGTTCGAGGCGCAGGCCGGCGCGGAGGGCGCCGCGGCGCGCGGGCCGTGAAGCCGAAATGAAAAGGGGCCGCCCTCATGGAGCGGCCCCTTCCGGCTGCCCTCGAGCCGAAAAGCTACGCCTCGGCCTCGACCTTGACCTTCGCCTTCCCGACGACCTCGTGGTGGAGCTTCACCGGGACGTCGAACTCGCCGATGGTCTTGATCGGCTCGGAGAGGTCGATGGAGCGCCGATCGATCTGGAGCCCGCGGGCGGCCAGCGCCTCGGCCACGTCGAGCGCGGTCACGGACCCGTAGAGCTTGTCCTGCTCGCCGACCTTGCGCTTCAGGACGACGGGCGTGTCGGCGAGCCGCTTCGCCACGGCCTCGGCGGACGCCTTCTGCTTCGCGGCCTTGGCGGAGGCGATCTGCTTCTGGTGCTCGATCTCGCGGACGTTCTTCGGGTTCGCCGCGACGGCGAGGCCGCGCGGGAGGAGGAAGTTCCTCCCGTAGCCGGGCTTCACGTCGACGACCTCGCCGCCCTTGCCCAGGTTCTCCACGTCTTCACGGAGGATGACCTTCATGGCGCGCTCCTCTACATCTGCCCGACGGTGTAGGGCAGGATGGCGAGCATGCGCCCGCGCTTGATGGCGGTGGCGACCTCGCGCTGGTGCTTGGCGCAGTTCCCGCTGATGCGGCGGGGGATGATCTTGCCGCGCTCGGTGAGGAAGTACTTCATCTGCCCCTGGTCCTTGTAGTCGACCTTGAGGCTCTTGTCGGCGCAGAAGCGGCACACCTTGCGCCGGCCGAAGCCGCGCCGGCCGCCCTCCTCGCCGCCGCGATCGCCGCGCTCGTCGCGGTCGCCGCGATCGCGGTCTCCGCCGCGGCCGAAGCCGCCGCCGCCGCCGAACCCGCCGGAGCGGGGCCCGCCGAACGAACCGTTGCCCTTCGGACCACCCATGTCAGGACGCGCCATGGCTCACTCCTCCTGGGCTTCGGGCGCCTCGGCCTCGAAGCCCTCCTCGCCGGGCGGGAACTCGCCGCGCTCCTCGCGCGGCTTCTGCTCGTCCTCGACCGGGGCGATCTTCACGTCGGCCTCGACCTGCCGGGCGTCGAAGTCGACGTCCTCGGCGACCTTCACCGACTGGAACTTGGTGACCGAGTCGATCATCTTGAGGTTGCGCTCCAGCTCCTGCACGAGGCCGGGCTTCCCCACGTACAGGCAGTGCATGTAGAGCGCCTTGGAGTTCTTCGCGACGGGGAAGGCGGTCTTGCGCTTTCCCTGGTTCGTGAAGCGGATCACCTTCCCGCCCTCGCGCGACACCACGCCGCGCAGGCGCTCCTTGATCTCCTCCACCTGATCGTCGGGCGTCTCCGCCTTGAGCAGGTAGATCGTCTCGTACTCGCGTACGCGATTCTGCTGCTTCGTCTCCGCCATGTTCGCTCCCCTCGGGTTTTTTCGTAGCGGCGGTTCGCCCGCCGCGAGGAGTCGTCTCGCTTCGTCCGCCGCGCCGGCCCCATGCCGGCGCCGCGGGGTCCTGCACCTCTCACTCCGCCGCGCGCGGGCGGCGGTTCACCTGGTTCATGGCCTTGGCGGCGCCGAGCTCGACGCAGAGCCGCGCCGCCTCGGCGGCGCGCTCCACCGTGGCCTCCACCTCGGCCTCCTCGTCCTTCGAGAAGCGGCCGAGGACGTAATCCGCGGGGTCCATCGCGGTGGGCGGGCGGCCGATGCCGAACCGCACGCGCGCGTAGGCCTCGCTGCCGACGTGGGCGTTCACGCTCTTCACGCCGTTGTTCCCGCCGTGCCCGCCGCCCACCTTGAGCTGGACGCGGAAGGGCTCGAGCTCGAGGTCGTCGTGGACCACGACGAGGTCCTCGAGGTCGAGCTTCCAGAAGCGGAGCGCCTCGCCCACCGCCTGGCCCGAGTGGTTCATGTAGGTCTGCGGCTTCATGATCCAGAGCCTCTCGCGGCCGGCCCGAGCCTCCGCCAGCTCCGCGGAGAACTTCCTCGCCTGGAACGCCGCCCCGAGGGCGGACGCCAGCCGGTCGGCCACGAGGAAGCCGACGTTGTGTCGCGTCCGCGCGTACTCGGGACCGGGATTCCCAAGGCCGACGACGAGCTTCAAGGAAGGGGCCCCTACTTCTTGCCCTTCCCCGCCTTGGCCGGAGGCGCGCCCGGCGCAGGGGCGGCGCCGGCCGCCGGCGCGGCGGCGGCGGCCGGAGCACCGG
>DATDDC010000065.1:0-7270 GCA_036523995.1 Anaeromyxobacter sp. | reverse complement strand
CCCGGGATTCCCAGGTGGTCTCCCATCCAAGATCCTAACCAGGCCCGACCCTGCTTAGCTTCCGAGATCAGACGAGAGGCGAAGAGCCACCCGCGCTCCGGCTCGTGGAAGCAGACGTGATCGCTGGAGTGACCGGGCGTGGGCACGACGTCGAACCGGAACCGCCGCGTGCGGACCACCGGGCCGAGCGGCGCCGGCCGGCACGGCGACGGCGTTCCCCACAGGATGCGCTGGTAGGGCAGGACGGCCACCGTCTGCGGGCGGCCGATGTCGGCGAGGCCCGCGGCCGGCGCCGCGATCTCGGCCCCGAAGCGCTCGGCCACCTCGCGGTTGTTGCCGAAGTGGTCCTCGTGCGCGTGCGTGTTGACCACCTGCTCGATGCGACGCCCCTCGAGCGCGCGAAGCAGCGCTTCCTGGGCGCGGACGAACCCGGAGTCGATGAGGAGCCCGTCCACCACCGCCGCGTAGGCGCAGTACGAGATGGCCTTGCTGAAGCGGGTCTCGAGCCGGATGACGTCGACCTCGCCGTCGACCCTCGCCTCGATGGCGCCCACGCGCGGAGGTTACCCCCGGGGCCGCCTGCCGCGGCCCCTGTGTGCGCACCCACGGTCAGCCATGGGGTTCGCGCGCGCTCTTCTTCCGGCCGCTCGCCAGGAGCTGCGCACCACCGACCTTCGCGAGCTCCCGGTCCATCGTTCCCAGGGGCACGTGCCCCGCCTTGCGCGCGATCTCGAGGATCAAGCAGTCCGAGAAGCCGAGGAGCGGACGCTCGCGAAAACTCGTGAGCGCCAGTCCGACGACGTCCGGGTCCTGCACGCTGAGATTCCGGTGATCGAGCAACAGCTCGATCGCCCGCGCGAGCGCCGCCGCGTCGAGCCCATACACGGAGTCGAGCACCCAGATGGTCTCGGCGAGGACCAGGTGCGAGACCCAAGCTCCCGGCGCGACGAACGCTTCCGCCGCGGCGGCCTGCCGCTCGTCGTCGCGTGCGAGCAGCCGCACGAGCACGTTGGTATCAACGGCGCGCATGCCGGCGTCGCACGTGCGCCCGGATCCCGGCCTTCAGCTCCTCGAGGCTGCGCTGCTTCGGGGCGCCGTGCGGGAAGAGCGCCTCGTGTACCTCGGACGACGAGTAGCGGGTCGCGCGCCGGAGGCTGATCCTCTCTCCGTCGTCGTCCCACTCGAGGATGGAACCGGGCCCGACCCCGAGTCGCCGGCGCACCTCCGCCGGGACGGAGATCTGCCCCTGGGCGGTCACGCGGGACTCGGCGATCTTGACGTCGTCTCGAGGCATCCGGGTTACATTACTCCGGTAATGGAACGGCGCAACTCGAGGGACGAGGGGCTCTCCCGCTCCATGGCCATGCGGGCGAACGTCGTCGAACCGGAACGTCGCGCGGCGTCACGCCTTCCGGATGGCCTCGCCGATCTCGTCGAAGGACACGCGCCCGGTCCCCTCGCCGAGCATCTGCACGCCGCGCCCGCCCGCGTGGTAGCGCGGGAGGACGTGCACGTGCAGGTGGAAGACGTGCTGGCCCGCGTCCTTGCCGTGGTTCCAGCCGGCGTGCATGGCGATGGGCCGTAGCGCGGTCGAGACCTTCCGCATGACCGCCTTCACTGCGAGGAAGAAGCCGCCCACGGATTCGTCGCCGAGCTCGGTCAGCGTCGGGGCGTGCGCCCGCGGGATCACGACCACGTGCCCGCGCGCCGCCGGGTACTTGTCCAGGAACGCGACGGCGTCGGCGCTCTCGAAGACCACGTCGGCCTTCAGCGCTCCCGCCGCGATGTCGCAGAAGATGCACTCGCTCATGGCCCTCTCCTTACCAGCCCCCTCGGGGGCGCGCGACCTCCCGTGCGGCCGCGATCCGCGATGATGCCGGGCATGGCCTCGCCGACCCATCCGTGGCGCCGGGAGCCGTACCGCGTCCTCTTCCCGGTCGGCGCGGTGCTCGCGGTCGTGGCCGTGCTGCCGTTCCCGCTCCGAAGCGTGGGCGGCGGCTCGCTCGCGCTCTTCCACTCCGTGGCGCAGATCCTGGGCTTCCTCACCTGCTTCATCGTCGGCTTCCTGTTCACCTTCGTCCCGCGCCGCACGCGGACCGCGCCGCCCGACGCCTGGGAGATGACCGTGGCGATCGCCGTCCCGCCGGTGGCCGTGGCGAGCGCATGGGTGAACGCCGCCCAGACGCCCTACGTGCTCTGGCTGGGCCTCGTCGGCGTGGTGATCGCCTTCACGGTGAGTCGCATGCGCGCCGGGGCCGCGATGGGGACGGTGCCCGCCGTGCTCGTGTGGGTCCCCATCTCGCTGGCGGCGGGCGCGGTGGGCGCGGTGCTCGCGGCCATCGCGCCGTTCCTCGCGGGCGGCGGAGCTCCGGCCGCGTGGGTGGTGGGCCGGGGGCTCCTCGTGCAGGGGCTCGTGGCCGGGCTCGTGCTCGGCGTCGGCGGCATCCTCGTGCCTCAGCTCACGCGCGGCGAGGCGCCGGAGGAGCGTCCCGAGCCGGCGCGCCTCCGCAGGGCCGCGGCCGGCCACGCGGCCGCAGCGGCCGTCTTCTTCGCCTCGTTCCCGCTCGAGGTGCTGGTGACGCCGCGGTTCGGGATCGCGCTCCGCGCCCTCGTGGCCACGGCCGTGCTCGTCGTCACGGCGCGGGTGCACCGCCCGCCGAACCTGCCTGGCCTGCATCGCTGGCTCGTGTGGCTCGGCGCGTGGCTCGTGCCGCTCGGCTTCTGGGTCGCGGCGCTCTACGTGCGGCAGCGGGCCGCCTCGCTCCACGTGGTCTTCGTGGGCGGGTTCTCGCAGCTCGCCCTGGCGGTCGGCAGCCACGTGGCGCTCTCCCACGGCGGCAGGCCCGAGCGGCTCTCCTCGAGCCCCCTGGCGCTCCGCCTCATGGCCGTGCTCCTCGCCGCGGCGTTCTGCGGCCGCATCCTCGCCGGCGTCGATCTCGCGCACGTGGCGCGCTGGCTCACGTGGGCGGCCCTCGCCTTCGCCGGCGCGGTGGGCGCGTGGGGCGTCGCCGTGGTGCCCGCCCTCGTGGGGCGGCCGGAGCCGCCGGAGGCGCGCGATCGCGCGCCGCGCTGAGCGGCCTCAGGCGCACTTCTCCTCGCACCCCGTGAAGAGCTGCTCGCACACGACGCGCGTGAGCATGCGCGGGCCGTCCGGTCCCATCCCCGCGAGGCGCTCCGAGAGGCGACCGTCGACGATGAGCGACGCGAGGCCGTGCACGCAGCTCCAGTGCGCCAGGGCGATGCGCGTGGGATCTCCCTTGCACAGGACGCCGGCGCGCTGCGCGCCGGCGATGGCGTCGAGCAGCGTCTGGTAGGCGCGCATCCCCGCTTCCTTCACGTTGGGGCAGCGGTCCTTGTCCGCCACCTCCGGACCGAACATGAGCCGGAACAGGTGCGGCCGCTCCGACGCGAGCGCGACGTACGT
Source organism: Anaeromyxobacter sp. (assembly GCA_036523995.1). GTDB lineage: Bacteria > Myxococcota > Myxococcia > Myxococcales > Anaeromyxobacteraceae > Anaeromyxobacter. The sequence continues at coordinate 3,846 of DATDDC010000065.1, read as the reverse complement.
CTCGCCTATGGCGAGGAGCGCCTTGCGCGGGTCCTGGTTCTCCCGGGCCGCGGCGGACATGCGATCGCCGAGCTCGCGGAACCCCTGCTCCGCGACCGCCGCGAGGATCGCGTCCTTGTCGGCGAAGTGGCGGTAGGGCGCCGTCTGCGACACGCCCGCGAGCCGCGCCGCCGCGCGGAGGCCGACCCCGAGCGGCCCCTCGCGCTCGAGGAGCTGCATCGCGCCCTGGACGAGCGCCCAGCGCAGATCGCCGTGGTGGAAGCTCCCGGCGCGCTTCGCGATCGCCCGCCGGCCGTTCGTGTCCCTGTTGGGCATGGTCAAAACCCTCGTTCGGACGAGGACTTGCAAAAGAAATATAGCCATCGGAGTTGACGTCGTCAACTTTCGAGTTGACACCGTCAACTTCCAGGTTAAAGTTGACACTGTCAGCTTTGGTCGTCACCCCGACGGCGAGCTGCAACGAATGGAGAAGGTCATGAGCAACACGACGATCCGCTTCGCCCTCGCCGCCGCCCTGGCGGCCCTGTCCGTTCCCGCTTTCGCCGCCGACGCGTCCAGCGTGTCCGGGGACCCGCTCTTTGGCCCCAGCGACAACCTTGCCCCCGCCATCACGGTCTACGCGAAGGGCGGCGAGGCCGAGGCGCTCAACGCCGATCCCACGTTCCCGGCCATCGAGAGCGCGGCCCCGGCCATCGCCCTCGTCCGCGAGGCGGGCGCGCCCAGCATCGAGACCCCGGCCGAGTGGGCCCCCACCGCTCACTACGCGATCGAGCTCGGCGCGAAGACCACCGAGCGCGTCGCCAAGGCCCGGTAGCACGTGAGCGCGCCCGAGGCGCGGCGGCGGATCGCGAGCAGGGGATCCGCCGCCGCGTCGACCGGAGCGAGCCCGTCACGGCACGGCCGGCGCGCCGTCGCCGCGGCCGTCGCTGGCGCCGATGCGCCAGCCCGTCTTCCGATCCACCATCACCGCCTGCGGGTTGCCGAAGGGGCGAGGTCGCACGTCGATGGCGTGACCTCGGGACCGGAGCGCCGCCGCCGTGTCCGCGTCGAGCGCCCACGGCTCCGCGATGATCCGGTCCGGCATCCACTGGTGGTGGATCTTCGGGGTGGAGAGCGCGTCGTCGAGCCGCATGCGGTGGTCCACGACGTTCACCACCACCTGCGCCACCGTGCTCGGAATCGTCGATCCGCCCGGCGAGCCCACCGCCAGGAGCGCTCGCCCGTCGCCGTCCAGGAGAAGGACCGGGCTCATCGACGAGAGCGGCACCTTCCCCGGCGCGACGGCGTTCGCGCCGCCCGCGCCGACGAGCTGGAACTGGTTCGCGACGCCCGGCGCGAGGTCGAAGTCGTCCATCTGGTCGTTCAGGAGGATGCCCGTGCCCGGGACGACCAGGCACGAGCCGTAGTAGCCGTTCACGGTGGTGGTGAGGGCCACGGCGTTGCCGTCGGCGTCGATGACGGAGACGTGGGTGGTGTTCTCGCCCTTCGCCCGCGGAGGCGCGACGCCGGACGAGGGCGTGGCGCGCTCGCCCACCGCGGCGGCCACCTGCCGGGCGTACGCCTCGCTCGCGATCTCCTCCGCCGCGGCCCGGGCGCCCGGCACGAAGTCCGGGTCGCCGAGGACGGCGGCGCGCCGCGCGTAGAGGCGCCGCTCGATCTCCGCCAGCCGATGGAGCCACGGCTCGGGGCGGTAGCCGCCCACGCCCGGATCCGATCCCTCGAGCGCCTGGAGGAGCCCGATGACGATGGCGCCCCCCGCGGACGGCGGCCCCATCGAAACGACCTCGAGCCCGCGGTACCTGCCGCGCAGGGGCTCGCGCTCGCGGACGCGGTAGCGCGCCAGGTCCTCCTCCGTGAGGATCCCGCCGCGCGCCCGGACCGCGGCGGCGATCTTCCGTGCGAGCGGCCCGCGGTAGAACGCCTCGGGGTCCTTGCCGAGGAGGCGCAGCGTTCGGGCGAGGTCCCTCCGCACGAGCCGCTCGCCCGGCTGCCGCGGCAGGGGGGCGCCGCCCTCGCCGGGCGCGAGGAACTCGCGGGAGGCGGCCGCGTCCGCGCGCAGGCACTCGAGCTTCACCGTCGCGTCCTCGAGCTGCTTCAAGCCCAGGGCGAAGCCCGACTCCGCGATGCGCGCGGCGGGCTCGACGAGGGAGGGGAGGGGCTTCTTCCCGAAGCGGCGCGAGAGCTCCGCGTAGCCCTTCACCGCGCCGGGGACGGCGACGGCGAGCGCTCCCTCCTGCGCGAGCCGCGGCTCCGGCTTTCCGTCCCGGACGAACATGTCGCTCGTCGCGGCGAGGGGTGCCACCTCGCGGAAGTCGATGGCGTGGACCTTCCTCTCCCGCGCCACGTAGACGAGGGCGAATCCGCCGCCGCCGAGGCCGGACTTGTCGTTCTCGACGACGCCGAGGGCGAAGGCCGTCGCCACCGCGGCGTCGACGGCGTTGCCGCCGGCGCGCAGCACCGAGGCGCCCACCTCGCTCGCCATGGGGTGCGCCGACGCCACCGCGCCGCGCGGGGACGCCGCCACGCCGGCGAGGGTGAACGAGAGGACGAGGGGGGAGAGCATGCAGGACGGTACGCCGCGGAGGATATGCCGCCGCCGCGGCGTCGCGCCGCGGAGCGTCGGGTACTACACTCCCGGTCGTCCGCGCATGTCCCTCGGGCTCCTCGTCTTCCTGTCGCTCATGCTCGGCGTCGCGGCGTGGCTGTTCTTCGTGTGGACGGTGAAGAGCGGCCAGTACGACGACCCGGAAGGCCCGAAGTACCGGATGCTCGAGGACGACGAGGACGCGAGGACGCCGGCCGAGGTGAAGCCGCGGGATGCGAAGCCGCCGGAACGCCAGGGCGCGAAGCCGCCGGAACGCCAGGGCGCGAAGCCGGGGGAACGCCAGGACGCGAAGCCGGGGGATAAGCCGTGATGCAGGCTCGTCCCCAGCGTCGATTATGGACCGCACGAGTCCCGTAAGCGCCCGTTCCGGCGGGACTTTCCGGCGCGGTGACCGCTGACACCCGAGCCGGGGCGTGCTATAGCGGTGCCCTTCAACGTTCCCCCAGGAGGAGTCCGTGATCGAGGCCTATCTGAAAGCCGCGGCAGAGCGGAAGGAGCTGGGCGTCCCGCCGAAGCCCCTCGACCCGGAGCAGACCCAGGAGCTCGTGAAGCTCCTCCAGAAGCCGCCGAAGGGACAGGAGCAGCTCCTCCTCGACCTCATCGTGAATCGCGTCTCGCCCGGCGTGGATCCGGCCGCCGAGGTGAAGGCGGCCTTCCTCGCCGAGATCGTGAAGGGCACGAAGAAGTCGCCCCTCGTCTCGAAGGAGGAGGCCATCCACCTCCTCGGCACCATGGGCGGCGGCTACAACGTCCCGCCGCTCGTCGCGGCCCTCAAGAGCAAGGCGCTCGCCGAGCGCGCCGCGAAGGCGCTCTCCGGCCTCACCTACGTCTACGACGCGTTCGACGACGTGGCCGCGCTCGCCAAGGCGAAGAACGCCGCCGCGAAGAAGGTCCTCGAGTCGTGGGCGAACGCGGAGTGGTTCACCTCGCGGCCGGGCCTCCCCGAGACCATCGAGGTGAAGGTCTTCAAGGTCGACGGCGAGATCAACACCGACGACTTCTCGCCCGCCGGCGACGCCTCCACGCGGCCGGACATCCCGCTGCACGCGCTCGCCATGGGGAAGACGCGCTTCAAGGGCGGCCTCGCCACCATCGCCGAGTTCCGCGCCCAGGGCTTCCAGGTGGCGTTCGTCGGCGACGTGGTCGGCACCGGCTCCTCCCGCAAGTCCGCGTGCAACAGCGTGCAGTGGCACATCGGCGAGGACATCCCCTTCGTCCCGAACAAGCGGCGCGGCGGCGTC
>DATDDC010000064.1:0-13842 GCA_036523995.1 Anaeromyxobacter sp. | reverse complement strand
CGAGGGCCGGCGCGGGGGAGCGCGCGGGCTGCGGCGCAGGCGAGCGCGTCGCGCAGGAGAGGAGCGCGGCTGCGAGGACGGCGGCGGTCGGGGCATGGCGCATCCGCGGAGTCTAGCGGGCGGCGGAAGGAGCGCGCGGTGATTCGAGCGGGTGGGCGTAGATCTCGAGGCGCACCCGCTGCCGCGAGAAGCCGTGGCGGAAGAGGAAGGGCGCGGTCCGCTGCTCGCGGAATTTTCCGTACTGATCGGGGTTCCATACGTCGCGGCGTTCGCTGGCCAAAGAGCGTTGACCTCCCCGCCGTTTTGGCGGAATCTGCCCCGCGTTCCCATTATCCCCCGGAGCCTCATGTCCTACCGTCTTCTGTTCCCGGCCGCCGCGCTCGTGGCGGCCCTCGCCTGCCAGTCGCCCCGCTCCGCCCAGCCCAGCCAGCCGAAGCAGGACCCGGCCACGGCGGTGGCCAAGATCGGCGGCAAGGCCGTCACGGCGGGCGAGCTCGACGACGCCGTGAAGAAGGACCTCGCCCAGCTCGACCAGCAGTACAACGAGCAGAGGTACCAGCTCCGGAAGAACGCCCTCGAGCAGATGCTGCGCCAGCGGGCCTTCGACGAGAAGGCGAAGGGGAAGGGGATCACGCGCGAGGAGCTCGTGAACCAGGAGATCATGTCCAAGATCCCCGAGCCCTCCGACGAGGAGATGCGCGCCCTGTTCGAGCGCGCCAAGGCCGGCGGCCAGCAGCTCCCGCCGTTCGATCAGGTGAAGCCCGACATCGCCCGCTTCATCAAGAACCAGAAGGGCCAGGCCGCCTTCGCCGAGTACTACGAGAACCTCAAGAAGGAGATGGGCATCGAGATGCTCCTCCCGCCCTACGAGGCGCCGAAGGTCGCCGTCTCCGCGGTCGGGCCGACCAAGGGGCCCACGAACGCGCCCGTCACCATCGTGGAGTTCTCGGACTACGAGTGCCCCTACTGCGTGCGCGCCGAGCCGACCGTGAAGGACCTCCTCGCGAAGTACCCGGGCAAGATCAAGCTCGTCTACCGCGACTTCCCGCTCCCCATGCACCCCAAGGCGCCGAAGGCGGCGGAGGCCGCGCACTGCGCCGGCGACCAGGGGAAGTACTGGGAGATGCACGACCGGCTCTTCTCGCCGGGCGCGAAGCTCGAGGTGGCCGACCTCAAGACGGCCGCGCGCGACGTCGGCGTCGACGGCGCCAAGTTCGACAAGTGCCTCGACTCCGGCGAGAAGGCGAAGGAGGTCGAGTCGCACCGCAAGGCCGGCGACGAGGTCGGCGTCTCGGGTACGCCCGCCTTCTTCATCAACGGCAGGCCGATCTCGGGCGCGCAGCCGCTCGAGGCGTTCGTCGCCATCGTCGACCAGGAGCTGAAGGCGAAGTAGCAGTCGTGCGAGCGGAGGGGCAGCCGGATGAGGCTGCCCCGGAGCGAGCGGGGGGATCGGGGGGGCGCGACGTCCCCCCGCCGAAGGCGAAGGGGGACGGAGTGTCACCCCGCTACAAATGAGCCCCTTTGCGAACCAGCCGGCCGCGTCCTAGAACTGGACGCGGCCGTTTCGTTTCGGGGCGGCCGGGAACGGAACGAAATGGGCGCTTACGGCCAAGGTGCGAGCGCTTCCCTCGGGGAGCGCCGGAAGACGCGGGCCCTCCGCGTGGGGAACGTCCCGATCGGCGGCGGGGCGCCCATCGCGGTGCAGTCCATGACCACGACGCAGACCTCCGAGGTCGAGGCCACGCTCGCCCAGGTGCGCGCGCTCGCCGAGGCGGGCGCCGACGTGGTCCGGCTGGCCGTGCCCGACAAGGACGCGGCCGCGGCGCTGCCCGCCCTCGTCCGCGGGACGCCGGTGCCGCTCGTGGCGGACATCCACTTCGACTACCGCCTCGCCCTCGCCGCGCTCTCCGCGGGCATGCACGCCATCCGCCTCAACCCGGGGAACATCGGCTCCCGCGAGCGCGTCCGGGAGGTGGTGAAGGCGGCGCGCGAGCGGAACGTCCCCATCCGCATCGGCGTGAACGCGGGCTCGCTCGAGAAGGACATCGTGGAGAAGCACGGCTGGCCCACCGCCGAGGGCATGGTGGAGAGCGCCGCGCGCCACATCGCCTTCCTCGAAGAGGAGGGCTACCGGGAGATCAAGGTCTCGCTCAAGGCGCACGACGTCGCCATGACGGTGCAGGCGAACCGGCTCTTCTCCAAGCGGTTCGACTACCCGCTCCACCTCGGCGTGACCGAGGCGGGGACGCTCCTCGCCGGCACGGTGAAGAGCGCGGCCGGGCTCGGCATCCTCCTCGCCGAGGGGATCGGGGACACCATCCGCATCTCGCTCACGGCGGATCCCGTCGAGGAGGTCCGGGTGGCGCGGCTGCTCCTCAAGTCGCTCGGCCTCAAGTTCGGCGGCGCGACCATGACGTCGTGCCCGACGTGCGGCCGCTGCTCGGTGGAGATGATCCCCATCGCCGAGCGCGTGGAGCGGCGGCTCTCGAACGTCAAGGGCGAGGTGGCCGTCGCGGTGATGGGCTGCGAGGTGAACGGCCCCGGCGAGGCCACCGCCGCGGACGTCGGCGTCGCCTACGGGCACAACGGCGTCGGCCTCCTCTTCAAGGGCGGCAAGATCGTGAAGCGGATGAAGGCCGAGGAGCTCGAGGACGCGGTGGTGGCCGAGGCCCTCGAGATCGCGGCGAAGCGGGCGCCGAAGTAGCGCCCGCCGGCCGTCACCTGCCCGCGGCCTTCCTCAGGCTCGCGAGCTTCGCGTTCGACTCGTCGTAGATGCGCCGGAGGTCGGCCGACTTCGCCTCGATGCGCGCGAGGCGCTCGCGCGCCTCCGCCGCGTCCTTGCCGCCCTTGCGCAGGCGCGCCTCCTCGCGGCTCTTCTCGTCGGAGAGGTGGCCGAGGTACTTCACGCACACGATGCGCCGGTTCGCGTAGGCGGCGCCGGCGTCCGGCCGGAGCGCGATGAGCCGGTCGTAGTAGCCGAGCGCCTTCTCCAGCTCCGCGGGGACCGCGGTGGCGATGTCGAGCCGCGCTCCGCCCTTCTCGGAAGCGAGCTCGCCGAGCCAGGTGAGGCTCGACTCGTCCTTCGGGTCGAGGCGCACGGCCTCCACGAGGTACGGCTCGGCCTTGGCGCGGTCGGGGCCCTGGAGGAAGATGCCCGCCGCGTTCCGCAGGACCTCCGCCTTCTGCCCGCTCTCGGGCTTCAGATCCGCGAGCTTCACGAGGCCCTCCGCCGCGAGGTCCTTCTCGCCCATCTTGACGCGGCAGAAGGCGAGCCTCTCCCAGACGTTCGCCTGCTTCGGATCGAGCGCGACGGACTTCGCGTACTCCGCGGCCGCGCCGCGGAAGTCCGACTTCTGGAGCAGGTCGTCGCCCGCCTCGCGGTGGAGCACCGCGGGATCCTGCTGGCAGGCGGCGAGGAGCAGAGCCGGCGCGAGCGCGAGGGCCTTGAGCGAGGACATGGGCGCCTCCGGGCTGGTTGCTCCCGGAAGTGTCCCACGCCCGCCGCCACCGGGAGTGTGGCCAACCGACGTCACGGACGGGTGTGTAGGCCTTGCGGGCGCACCCCCACGCGGGAAGCGGCCCGGGGGATGCCCGCCCCGTAAGCAGGGAAGCCGTCGCTCGAGCAAGCCCTCGGCGCGAGCGCGTTCGCGGCCGCGCTCGCCGCCGCCGGCTCGAAGCGCGGACCCGCCGCGGAGGAGACGCCATGAGCCCGACACCCCGGAGCGCCATCGCGATCGCGCTGGCCGTCCTCGCTTCCGCTCCGGCCGCCGCCCAGGAGACGCGCATCGCGAAGCAGGACTACCACATCGACGCCGCCGACCCCGGCATCAAGCTCTTCGTCCGAGCGAAGATGCCGGAGGGGAAGAAGACCTTCGGGCCCGACGAGATCGTGCTCTTCGTGCACGGCGCCACGTTCCCCTCCACGCCCGACTTCGACCTCCCATACAAGGACTACTCGTGGGCCGACCTCATGGTCCGCAGCGGCTACGCCGTCTACATGTTCGACAAGCGGAACTACGGCTTCTCCACGCGTGAGAAGGCGATGGACGAGCCGGCGGCGAAGAACAAGCCGGTCTCGCGGTCGTACCTCGTCATCCGCGACATCGGCGCCGTCGTCGATCACATCCGCGCGAAGCACAAGATCGCCCGCGTGACGCTCATCGGCTGGTCGTGGGGCGCCATGACGGCGGGGTACTACGCGTCGCTCCATCCGGAGAAGGTGAACCGGCTCGTGCTCTACGCGCCGCTCTACGAGAACCCGGTGCACACGAACCTGGGGGCCGGCTCCGGCCTCCAGAACAAGCGCAGGCCCTTCGAGTTCAACTACGGCACGGGCGCCTACCGGCTCGGCACGGGCGCGGCGAACCAGGCGCGCTGGGACGGCGAGATCCCCGTCGACGACAAGTCGCAATATCGCGAGCAGGGCGTCGTGGACGCCTTCAACGAGGCGGCGCTGGCGACGGATCCCAGGAGCAAGACGCGGAACCCGCCGAGCCTGCGCGCCCCCAACGGCGTCCTCGAGGACAGCTTCATGCAGGCGACCGGGCGCCGCATCTGGAACGCGTCGTCGATCTACGCGCCGACGCTCGTCATCGCCGGCGAGTTCGACACCTGGTCCTACCCGGAGGATCGCGAGGGGCTCATGCGCGACCTCGTGCACGCGGCCTACAAGAAGAGCGTGCTCATCCCGGAGGCGACGCACTTCGTGCTCTTCGAGAAGAACCGGCGCCAGTTCTTCGAAGCCATCCTCCAGTTCCTGAAGGAGCCGGTGGGGTCCGCCGGGACCGCTGGTCGCTGAGGCGGAAGGCCGGGCGCACGGCGCGGAGAGGGCGGCGGGCGAGGATCGACGCGGCGGGCGGAGATCCTCTATAACCTCGCCACCCATGCGCCCCGTCCGCCTCTCCCAGGCCTTCGTCCCGACGCTCAAGGAAGCGCCCGCCGACGCACAGGTCGCCTCCCACAAGCTCCTCGTGCGCGCCGGCTTCATCCGCCAGCTCGGCGCGGGCATCTACGACTACCTGCCGCTCGCCAAGCGCACGCTCACCAAGATCGAGGCCATCGTCCGCGAGGAGATGGACGCCGTGGGCGGGCAGGAGTTCTACCTGCCGGCGCTCCACCCCGCCGAGATCTGGAAGGAGTCGGGCCGCTGGGAGGTCATGGGCGACAACATGTTCCGCCTGAAGGACCGCAAGGGCGGCGACTACGGCCTGGGCATGACGCACGAGGAGGTCTTCACCGCCATCGCCCGGGGCGAGCTGCGCTCCTACCGGCAGCTCCCGCAGGTCTGGTACCAGATCCAGACGAAGTTCCGCGACGAGCCGCGGCCGAAGTCGGGGCTCCTGCGCGTACGCCAGTTCACCATGAAGGACGCGTACTCCTTCGACGTCGACCGGGCCGGCCTGGACAGGAGCTACGAGGATCAGCGCCGCGCCTACGAGAACATCTTCACCCGCTGCGGCCTCGAGTTCGTGGCGGTGCAGGCGCACTCCGGGTCGATGGGGGGCTCCGAGTCCTCCGAGTTCATGGTGAGGACCGACGCCGGCGAGGACCTCGTCGCCGCCTGCCCGAAGTGCCGCTACGCGGCGAACACCGAGACCGCCACCTCGCGCATCCCCGCCGAGCCGGACGGGCCCGGGCTCCCCAAGCCCGAGAAGTTCCCCACGCCCGGCGTCGTCACCATCGAGGCGCTCGAGCAGAAGCCCTACTCGGTCGCGGCGAAGCGGCAGCTCAAGACCCTCGTCTACGTGGCCGACGAGAAGCCGGTCGTGGCCATCGTGCGCGGCGACCAGGAGCTGAACGAGGCGAAGCTGCAGACCGCCACGGGCGCGCAGGTCGTCCGGCCCGCCCACGCGGAGGAGATCCCGCCGCTCATGGGCGCGAAGGCGGGCTCGCTCGGCGGCGTGGGGTTCTCGAAGGCGACCGTGCTCGTCGACCCCTCCCTGGCGGAACGCCGGGACATGGTCACCGGCGCGAACGAGGACGGCTTCCACCTGCGCGGCGTGGACGTGCGCCGCGACGTGCTCTTCGGCCCGCACGCGCGCGTCGCGGATCTGCGCACCGTGAAGGCGGGCGAGGGCTGCCCGCGCTGCGACGGCACCCTCGACGTCTTCAAGGCCCTCGAGGTCGGCCACATCTTCAAGCTCGGCACCAAGTACTCGGAGTCGATGCGGGCCACCGTGCTCGACGCCGACGGCAAGGAGGTGCCCATCGTCATGGGCAGCTACGGCATCGGCGTGGAGCGCATCATGGCGGCGGCCATCGAGCTGCACCACGACGAGAACGGCATCCTCTGGCCCCTGTCCATCGCGCCCTTCCAGGTCACGGTGCTCACGCTCGGGCCCGAGCCGGAGCTCCAGAAGGCGGCGGACGGCGTCGTCGACGCGCTCGCGAAGGCCGGCGTCGAGGTTCTCTACGACGACCGCGACGAGCGCGCGGGCGTGAAGTTCAAGGACGCGGACCTGGTCGGGATCCCCATCCGCATCTCGGTCGGCAGGAAGGGGCTCGCGAACGGCCAGGTGGAGTGGAAGCTGCGCGGCTCGAAGGAGATCCAGCTCGTGCCGCTCGCCGAGGTGGCGCGCAAGGCGGCGGAGGCGGTCGCGGCGGTGCGGTGAAGGCAGGTGCGCCGGCCGGAGGGACCGGGGGTCCGGGGCTCGGCGCGTGCGCGTGCGGCCGCGCGGGATCCCGCGCCGCCGGCGCGGGTCCTCGCGCGTCGCCGTGGTACGCTCTCGCGCAGGGGGCGGAGGTCGGGACTTTGCGCGCGAAGCTGACCATCGGCGCCGAGGGGCAGATCTCGGTGCCGCCGCGACAGGCGGAGTCGCTCGGGCTCGCGGGCGGCGGCGAGGTGGACCTCGTCTCGGCGCGCGGCGAGTTCGCGCTCCTCCTGCCGGCGCGGGAGGACTCGCCCAGGGCCTACTTCGCGGGCTCGCTCTCCGCGCTCACGGTGGCGGAGGTGGTGCAGTTCATCTTCTCCTCGCTCAAGACCGGCGTCCTGCTCCTCGCGGTGGGAAAGGATGCGCAGGGCCCGCCCGACGAGCCCGAGCAGCTCCGCCGGAAGAGCATCTACTTCAAGGACGGCCAGGTGGTGTTCGCCTCCTCGTCCGACCCGGCCGACCGGCTCGGGCCGGTGCTGGAGACCCTCGGCCTCGCCTCGCCGGCCGACGTCGAGCGCTGCTCCCGGCTGGTGCGGAGCGGGCGTCCGCTCGGGCAGGCCCTCGTCGACGAGGGCGTGCTCACCCCGAGCCAGCTCTACGACGCCATCGCGGGCCAGGTGAGGGCCATCTTCATCGGCGCCTTCCGGGAGACCTCGGGCGAGTTCGCCTTCCTCGAGGGGCCGCAGGACGATCAGAACCAGGTGAAGCTGCCGGAGCGGACGCGCGACCTCATCCTCACCGCCATGAAGGGGCTCGACGCCTCGGAGCAGGAGGGCCCCGGCCAGGAGGAGATCGCGATCGTGATCGAGGCCCCGGCGCTCACGCCGGCGCCCATCGGCGCTGCGGCGCGAGAGACGATCCCGACCGCTTCCGGCCCCTTCGAGATCTACCGTCGCATCTTCCGGCGCGTCCACGCGGCGCTCGCCGCCGTGGAGGAGGACGCCACCGCGCGCCTCAACGGCTACTTCGAGGGGCTCGCGGAGACGAAGCGCGCCGTCTTCGACGGCGTCCGCATGGGCGAGCGCGGCGAGATCGACGTGGCGCGCATCCTCGCCAACGTCTCCGCGTCGGGCTCGTACAAGGGGGCTGCGGCCCGGGCCCGCTCCCTCGAGGCGCTCGAGGAGCTGCTCGCCTTCGCGCTCTTCGAGGCGAAGAACCGGCTTCCCAGGCCGGACGCGGAGCGGCTGCTCCGCGAGGTGGGGAAGATGCAGGTGGGAAAGGCGTGAAGCTCCACAACCCGATCTGCGCGGCGCTCGACTTCGCCTCCTGGCGCGAGGCCGAGGCCTTCGCGCGCGCCGTCACGCCCGGGGTCGGCATGTTCAAGGTCGGCCTCGAGCTGTTCGCGGCCGAGGGGCCGTCCGCCGTGCGGGCCGCGGCGGGGCTCGGCCGGCCGGTGTTCCTCGATCTCAAGCTCCACGACATCCCGAACACCGTCGAGGGCGCCGCCCGCAGCGCCGCCCGGAGCGGCGCCTCGCTCCTCACCGTCCACGCCTCGGGTGGCGCCGAGATGGTCCGCGCCGCGGTCCGCGGCGCCGGGAAGGACGTCACGGTCCTCGCCGTCACGGTGCTCACGAGCCTCGACGCCCAGGCGCTCGAGGAGATCGGCCTCACCGGCTCGCCCGGATCCGCCGTCGAGCGGCTCGCGAAGCTCGCGGTCGCCGCCGGAGCGGGCGGCCTCGTCTGCTCCCCGCACGAGGTGGGGCAGGTCCGGGCCGCGGTGGGCCGGGGTCCGCTCCTCGTCGTTCCCGGCGTGAGGCCCGCCGGCGCGGCGAAGGGCGATCAGGCGCGCGTCGCGACGCCGGCCGAGGCGGTGGGGGCCGGAGCGGACGTCATCGTGGTGGGGCGGCCGCTCCGGGACGCGAGCGATCCGGCCGCGGCGGCGCGCGCCATCGCGGACTCGCTTCCGGTGCGGACGTAGGTCGAGGCGGGGCGCGGGCTCGGGCGAGCGGGAAGGGCGATCACGTCCGCGGCGGGACGCGCACGAAGCGCTCGCGGAAGAGATATCCCTGGACGAGGTCGACGCCGAGGTCGCGCGCGAGATCGAGGTCCGCCTCGGACTCCACGCCCTCGAGGACCGTGCGCGCTCCCGTCCGCTCCGCCATGCCGACGAGCGCCTGGGCCACCGCGAGCCGGCGCGCCTCGCGCGGGCGGCGCAGGAGCGAGCGGTCGAACTTGAGGTAGTCCGCGAAGGCGAGCATGTCGAAGGAGATGAGCCCGTTCGACGCGCCCACGTCGTCGAGGCCGAAGGGGAGGCCGCGCTCGCGGAGCGCCGCGACCATGGCGCGCCCGCGCTCGGCGTCCGCCTCGTCGAGGTTCTCGATGGCCTCGACGACGACGTCGCAGCGGGCGCCCTCGAGGAGCGAGACGAGCTCGGCGCCGCCGGCGGGAGAGGAGGCGAAGCTGTCGGGGTCCACGTTCACGAACAGCGTATGGGCGGGCGAGAGGTCGAGCTGGAGCCGCTTCATGCGGAGCTCGGTCTCGACGAGGAGCGCCGGCGCGGCATGGAGCTGCGAGAAGACCATGCCGGGAGGGAGGGTCGAGCCGTCCGGGGCGTGGAAGCGGGCGAGCGCCTCGTAGGCGATGGTCTGGCCCGAGGAGAGCTCGACGATGGGCTCGTACTGGACGCCGAAGCGGGCGCTCTCGAGGACCTCCAGGATCTCGTCGCAGGGAAGCTCGAGGGCGGCGGAGCGGAGCGGGAGGGAGCGGGCGGTACGCATTCGAGGGCGCGGGGGTTGAGAGCGGGTCGCATCCTGGCATGGGGCGGGCTGCCGCAGCCTTGATCCGGCGCAAGGCGCGAGGAAATCGCGCCCGATCGCGCCATCCTCCCGTCACGCCGGGCGGATTTCGAGGGCCGCGGAGGGTCGCCGGGCGCGAGCGCGGCTCGGTTCCCCGGCCGGACGCGTGAGTCCCCGTCGCGAGGCTTCACCCTCGTCCAGGCGACCGCCGCGCCGGCGCGGCCTCACCGCCCCGCGCGGCGGAGCAGCACGTAGACCGCGCCCGCGCCGCCGTCCACCGGGCGCGCCGTGGCGAAGGCGAGGACGTGCCTCGCGAAGCGCGCCGTGGAGAGCCAGCTCTTGAGCGCGTCCTTCAGCACCGGGAGCTGGTCCTTCGAGTGGAGCCCGCGGCCGTGCACGACGAGGACGCAGCGCTTGCCCGCGTTGCGCGACCTTCGCAGGAAGAGCTCCACCTCCTGCTTCGCCTCGTCTCGCTTCATGCCGTGGAGGTCCACGTGCCCCTGCACCGCGAACTCGCCGCGGCGCAGCTTGCGCACGAGATTCGGGTCGATCCCCGCGATCCTGCCCTCGATGAACTCGTCGGAGTCGGAGAGGTCGAAGGGAGCGTCGCCCGAGACGATGGCGCGGAGCTCGTCGATCGCCTCGAGGTCCGGGTGCCAGAACGTCTCGGGGGCGCCGCGGGGCGGGCGGGGCGCCACGATCCCGTTCCCCGGATCGACGGGCCGCACGCCCGTCATGGCGGCCTCGAACATCTCCTCCTCCGTGGCCTCGGGCCGGGGCGGGGGCGGAGGCCGGGGCTCCGGCGGCCGCTCGGTCGGAGCCTTCGCCGGGACGAGCGCCCGGAGCCGCGAGAAGGCGTCGTTGAACGGCTTCTTCGCCACGCGCGGACTATAACGGCGGCCGGCGTGGACATCGAGATCGAGTGTCCGTACTGCGGCGAGGCCGTGACGATCTTCGTCGACCCGAGCGGCGGCGAGGAGCAGACGTACGTCGAGGACTGCCCGGTGTGCTGCCGGCCCTGGACGGTCCACGCGCGCGAGGAGGAGCCGGGCGGGTTCGCGGTGGCGGTGGCGCGCCAGGACGACTGACGGGCTCGCCCGAGGTGGGGCCGCCGCCCTGTGCGGCGGGTTCCTGCTCATCCGCGAGGGGGAGGACCGGCGGAGCGGGGCGCTGAACGCGTACAACGCGCGGCACGCCGCCGGGCCGCCGGCCCGCTGAGGGCGGGTCGAGCGCGGCCGATCGCCGCGGGCCCCCGGGCCATACCCGCCGTCATCCTTGACAGATATATCTCGGTGATATATCTCGCCCGCCGACGTGGACCCGTCCCCGCTCACGCCCAGGCGGCCGCGCGAGAACCGCACCCGCTTCGTGGTGCTCGGCATGCTCACCACCGGGCCGCTCACCGGCTACGGCCTCCGCCAGCGCATCGCCACGAGCGTCGGCCACTTCTGGCAGGAGAGCTACGGCCAGCTCTACCCCACGCTGCGCCGGCTCGCCGCGGAGGGGCTCGTCGGGGCGCGCGCCGCGCCGGGCGGGCCGGGGCGCGGCAGCGCGACCTACCACCTCACGCCGAAGGGACGCTCCGCGCTCGCCGCGTGGGTGGCGCAGCCGCCGGCCCACGAGCCGCAGCGGAACGAGGTCCTCCTCAAGGTCTTCTTCGCGGGCGCGGTCCCTCCCGAGGTCACCGCGCAGAACCTCGAGGGTCTCGCCGCGGGGCTCCGCGCGCAGCTCGCCGAGCTCGAGGAGCTCGCCGCGCACTTCGACGAGGCCACCGGCGCGCCCGGCCACCCCGACGCCGCGTACTGGAGGCTCACCCTCGACTACGGCCTCTCCGCCCTGCGCTGCGGGCTCGACTGGATCGCGCACGCGCAGGGCGTGCTCCGCGCCCGGGTCCGGCGCTCGCGCAGGCAGGGGCGCCTCCCGAAGGCGGAGCGCCAGCGCCCCGTCCACCGTCCGGAAGGAACCCGATGAGCGCCATCGTCTCGGTCAGGAACGTCTCGAAGAACTACATGCTCGGGAAGACCGTCGTGCCCGCCGTGCGCGAGGTCTCGCTCGACGTGAACGAGGGCGAGTTCCTCTCCATCGCCGGCCCCTCCGGCTCGGGCAAGACCACGCTCCTGAACCTCGTGGGCTGCGTGGACACGCCCACCTCCGGCACCGTCCTCGTGAACGGACGGGACACGAGCCGGCTCTCGGAGCGCGCCCTCACGGACCTGCGCCTGCGGACCATCGGCTTCATCTTCCAGAGCTTCAACCTCGTCTCGGTGCTGTCCGTCTTCCAGAACGTCGAGTTCCCGCTGCTCCTCCAGGGGACGCTCACGAAGAAGGAGCGCCGCGCGCGCGTCCTGGGGCTCCTCGAGGCCGTGGGGCTCGCCGAGCACTCCCGCCACCGGCCCAGCGAGCTCTCCGGCGGCCAGCGCCAGCGCGTCGCCATCGGGCGCGCCCTCGTCACGCGACCGAAGCTCGTCCTCGCCGACGAGCCCACCGCGAACCTCGACTCGGCCACGGGCGCGAACATCATCGACCTCATGCGCGACATGAACCGGAAGGACGGGACGACGTTCATCTTCTCGACCCACGATCCCAAGGTCATGTCCCACGCCAACGCGGTGGTGCGGATCGCGGACGGCCGCATCGCCGCGCGCGAGCCGGTGGGCGCGGCGGCGGGGGGGCGCTGATGCTGCCCGGCCGCGACGCCGTCCGCGTGCTCTTCCGGATCGCCTTCCGGAACCTCACCGCCTCGCCGGTGCGGACGGCCATCCTCGGCGCCATCGTCCTCGTGGGCTCGGTGATCGTGGTGGTCGGGTCGTCGCTCCTCGACTCGATCGACCGCGGCATGCGCACGTCCATCCAGGGGAGCCTGGGCGGCCACGTGCAGGTCTACGACGCGCGCTCCGAGGGTGCGCTGGAGCTGTACGGCGGGCTCCGCGGCGAGTCGCTCCTCGAGCCCATCGAGGACTTCTCGAAGGTGAAGGCGGTCCTCGCGAAGGTCCCGAACGTCCGGCAGGTGGTGCCGATGGGCATCGACCAGGCGTTCGTGGCGACGCCCACCACGTTCGACGCGGCGGCGGAGAAGCTCCGCGAGGACGTGCGCCGGATGGAGGAGGGCGATCGAGGCCCGGAGCGGCTCCGCTCCTACGGGGCGCACGTGGCGCACGTCCGGCGCATGCTCGCCCTGCTCGGGCAGGACCTCACCGCGGCGCGCGCCATCGCCGATCTCGACAGCCGCGAGATCAAGGGGCGCCGCGACGAGTACCGGTCGGTGGGCGAGGCGGCGACCGACGAGTTCTGGGCGCGCTTCGAGAAGGACCGCTTCGCCGGGCTCGAGTTCCTCGAGAACCGGGTCGCGCCGGTCGCGATGGAGAACGCCTTCACCTTCATCCGCTACGTGGGGACGGATCCCCAGGCTTTCTTCGAGGCGTTCCCGCTGGCCGAGGTGCGCGAGGGCGAGAGGATCCCGCCGGGCCACCGCGGCATCCTCGTCGGCAAGCAGTTCGCGGAGGAGTGGCTCAAGCTCAAGAACGCGCGCCGCCTCGATCAGATCAAGGACCAGCGCGACCGGCGCGGGAAGCGCATCGCGAACGACGAGGAGCTCCAGCGCTGGGTGAAGGAGAACCGCAGCGGGGTGCGCGAGATCCTCCTCCAGCTCGACCCCATCCGCGCCGACGCGCTCGCCGCCGAGCTGCGCCGCGCGCTGCGCGTGCCCGACGGCGAGGAGCTCGAGCCCCTCCTCCAGCGCCTCTTCGCCACGTCGGACCAGGACTTCGACGAGAAGTACCGGGTCTTCTACGACGTCGTGGCGCCGCGCATCCGCCTCTACAAGATCAACGTCGGCGACGTCATCACGGTGAAGGCGCCCTCGAAGAGCGGCTACTTCAGCTCGGTGAACGTCAAGGTCTACGGGTTCCTCACCTTCCGCGGCATCGAGAAGTCGGGCATCGCCGGGATGATGAGCGTCATGGACCTCATGAGCTTCCGCGATCTCTACGGCTACATGACGAAGGAGAAGGCGGAGGAGATCCGCCGGCTCAAGCAGACCATGGGGGCGAAGGACGTCGACCGCGAGAGCGCCGAGGCGGAGCTGTTCGGCAGCGCCTCCCAGCCGGCCCAGCAGGCGAAGGCGGCCGCGATCGACGAGCGCGCGCTCCTCGCCGGCGCCGGCAAGAGGGCCGCCGCGGCGAACGGCCTGTCGGATCGCGTCTACGAGAAGGACGAGCTCGAGCGTGGCGTGGCGCTGAACGCGGCGCTCATCCTCGACGACGCGCGCCCCTCCGCCATCCGCCGGACGATGAAGGCCGTGGAGGCCGCGTCGGCGAGGAGCGGGCTCGGCCTCAAGGTGGTGGACTGGCAGTCGGCCTCGGGCCTGGTGGGGCAGTTCGTGACCCTGCTCCGCCTCGTCCTCTTCACTGCCGTGGTGATCTTCTTCGCCATCGCGCTCGTCGTCATCAACAACGCCA
>DATDDC010000063.1:0-4983 GCA_036523995.1 Anaeromyxobacter sp. | reverse complement strand
CGCACGCTCCGCGTCGGCATGCCGGAGGTGGTCCTCGCCGAGGCGAAGAGCGCCGCGCAGGTGGCCGCCATCGCGCGGAAGCTCGTGCGCAAGGGGCCGCTCCTCGTCACGCGGCTCGCGCCCGAGAAGGCGGGGCCGGTCCGGCGCGCCGTGCGGGGGGCGATCTACGATCCCGTCTCGCGCACGCTCAGGAAGGGCCGCATGAGCCTGCCCGCGCGCGGGCCGGTGGCGGTCTGCTGCGCCGGGACGTCCGACATCCCCGTCTGCGAGGAGGCCGCCGTCACGCTCGACGTCATGGGCATCGAGGTCATCCGCATCTACGACGTGGGGGTGGCGGGGCTGCACCGCCTGCTCGCCCGTCACGGCGACATGGACCGGGCGCGGGCGGTGATCGTGGCCGCGGGCATGGAGGGCGCGCTGCCGTCCGTGGTGGGAGGGCTCGTGGGGCGTCCGGTGATCGGCCTCCCCACCTCGGTCGGCTACGGCGCCTCGCTGGGCGGCCTCGCGCCGCTCTTCACCATGCTCAACTCCTGCGCGCCCAACGTGACGGTGGTGAACGTGGACAACGGCTTCGGGGCCGGCTTCGTGGCGGGCCTCATCGCGCGGGAGTAGGGAGAGCGGGATGGCCCTCCTCGTCCTCGAGCCGATCGGCGGGATCGCGGGCGACATGTTCCTCGCGGCCGCGCTCGATCTGGGCGTCGATCGGGCGGCGCTCGAGGCGGCGCTGCGCACGCTCCGCGTCCCGGGCTGGCGGCTCGAGGTGACGAGGCGGTCCGCCTCGGGCATCGCGGCGACGCACGTGGACGTCCTCGTGGAGGGCGACCAGCCCCATTCCCGGGGCCTCCGCGAGATCCTCGCGCTCGTCGAGGCGAGCGGCCTTCCCGGCCGAGCCCGGACGGCCGCGAGGGCGCTCTTCGAGCGCATCGGCCGGGCGGAGGCGAAGATCCACGGCATCGCCCTCGAGGACGTCCACTTCCACGAGGTGGGCGCGGTGGACTCGATCGTGGACCTCTGCGGCGCGGCCGTGGTCCTCGATCTGCTCGGCTGGCCGGAGGTGCTCGCCGCGCCGCCGGAGCTCGGGCGCGGCCTCTCCCGCTCGGCGCACGGCCCGTTGCCGGTTCCCACGCCCGCCACCCTGGAGATCCTCTCCGGGAAGCCCATCCGCTCGGGGGGGCCGCCCGGCGAGGCGGTCACGCCCACGGGCGCGGCCATCCTGGCGGAGCTCGCGGAGCTGGGCCCCCTGCCGCCCTTCGTGCCGGGGCGGATCGGCTACGGCATCGGCACCTCGAGCTGGCCGGATCGGCCGAACGTGCTCCGCATGACCCTCGGTGAACGGGCGGGGGCCGCGTCCACCGCCTCCGGCGCCGAGGTCGCCTCCTCCGCCTCGCTGTGGGTCCTCGAGACGAACCTCGACGACTGCCCCGGGCAGCTCGTGGCCCGCGCCATCGAGGCCGCCCTCGAGGCCGGCGCGCTCGACGCCTGGGCCGCGCCCCTCGTCATGAAGAAGGGCCGGCCCGGCTTCCTCCTCTCCGCCCTCGTCGAGGAGGAGAGGCGCGAGGCGGTGACGAGGGCCTTCTTCGAGGAGACGACGACGCTCGGGGTGCGCCGCCACGCCGTGGCGCGCGACGCCCTCGAGCGCGAGGTCGCGACGGTCGAGACGCCCTACGGCGCCGTGCGCGTGAAGGTCGGCCGCTCCGCCGGCCGCGAGCTCGGCGCTCACCCCGAGTACGACGACTGCGCCCGGCTGGCGCGCGAGAAGGGCGTCCCGGTGAAGGAGGTCATGGCGGCGGCGCTCGCCGCCCACCGCGCCGGGCGGGGGCGGGCGGGGTGAGGCCGGCGGCGCCCGCGTGGTAGATTCGAAGCCTGCTTGGCCAGGGCGACTGCTCCGAAGAAGCGGACGAAGGGCCGGGCGCGTCCGCCGGGCCGGCGGCCCACCCGCGTCCCCCGCCAGGGGAGCGAGGCCGCCACCACCGCCCTCCTCGTGCTCTCGCGCGAGCTCGCCGACGCCCGCGACGAGGAGCAGGTCACGAGGGCCCTGGACCGCGCGCTCGAGGCGCTCTTCCCGGGGCGCCCATACGCCATCCGGCTCCTCGACACCTCGACCCTGGGGGTCCGGACCTTCCACGCGCGGGGCCGGGTGCGGGACGGCGCGCGTGCGCCGCTCGCGCTGCGGCACGCCGCCGCGGAGCGGACGGGGCTCTCCGGCGCCGTCCTGGAGGCGGCCGGGGTGAAGGTGACGGAGGCGGACGAGCCCATCTTCGAGGGCTGCGACGAGGCGGTCGCGGTTCCCCTCGCCGTGGGCGGGCAGCTCTTCGGCGTGCTGAACCTCGAGTACCCGGCGGGCGCCCCCTACGATCGCGACGCCGACGCGCCGCTCCTCTACCAGCTCGCGAACCACGCCGGCCTCGGCATCCGCAACGCCCGCTCCTTCGAGCAGCTCACCTACCTCAAGAACTACCTCGAGAACCTGCTCGAGCACGCGAACGCCCTCATCTTCGTCGTGAACTCCTGCCGCGAGGTCACCGTCTGGAACGCCGCCCTCGTGAAGCTGACCGGCTTCGCGCGCGAGCGCATCGTGGGCGACGACCTCTTCACGGTCGTGCCCGAGGCCGACCGCAAGGACCTCGAGGAGGTCCTGCTCCGCGGCTTCGCCGGAACGGCGGTGGCGAGGTTCCGGACCCGCGTCCGCTGCGCCGACGGCCGGGACGCGAGCATCTCCGTGAACACCGCGCCGGTGCGGGGCGAGGGCGGGGCCATCGAGGGGGTGGTGGCCATCGGCGAGGACCTGACGCTCCTCCTCTCGCTCCAGGCCGCCGCGGAGCACGCCGAGCGCCTCGCCGGCATCGGGCGGCTCGTGGCCGGCGTGGTGCACGAGCTCAACAACCCGCTCACCGCCGTGAACATGTACTCCGACGCGCTCGTGGAGAAGCTCGCCGCCGTCGGCCACGATCCGGCGGACGTGGAGAAGCTGCGGGGCATCAAGGAGGCCGGCCAGCGCATCCAGCGCCTGGCCCGGGACCTCGTCGCCTACGCGCGGCCGGCGGGGGCGCGCACCGAGCCCGTCGAGCTCGCGGGCGTCCTCGAGGAGGCGGCGCGGCTCGCCAAGCCGGCGCTGAAGGAGAACGCCGCCGTGCTCGAGCGGGCGCTCGAGGACGTGCCGCAGATCGAGGGGAGCCGCCCCGCGCTCGTGCAGGTGTTCGTGAACCTCGTCACGAACGCGGCCCGCGCCCTGAGGCCCGGCGGCCACGTGAAGATCGGGCTCGCCCCTCGCGCCGACGGCGAGGTGCAGGTGGTGGTGGAGGACGACGGCGCCGGCATGGAGCCCGAGGTGGCGCGCCGCGCCTTCGAGCCCTTCTTCACGACGCGTCCGGCGGCCGGCATCGGCCTCGGGCTCCCCATCGTGCGCGGGATCGTGGAGCGGCACGGCGGCCGCGTGGAGCTCGAGACCGCGCCCGGCAAGGGGACGCGCGTCACGGTGAGCCTGCCCGTGAAGCGGAGCCGGTAGGCGCCGAGCGGCCGGGTTCCCCTTCCCGATCGGGCGCCGGCGCGAGCGCGGCGCGGCGTCTCAAGGGGAGAGGGACAGGACGGCGTACCCCCGGAACGCGGGCAGCACCGTGGACACCGAATAGCCGGACGGGTTCATGGGGATGCGCACGTCCGTGCCGTCGGCCGACACGAAGCGGGCGCGGCGCGCGCCGCCGGCGACCTGGACGCCGAGGAAGAGCGTGGCCCCCTGGGCGCGCTCGGCCTGGGGCGCGACGACGTGGACGAGCACGGTCCCCCCGGTGCGGTGCACGACGACGAGGAGCGGCACGCGGGCGGCCACCCCCGCGGCGCGCCGGCCCTTCCCGAGGAGCGAGCCCAGGGCCTTCTCGACGAGCTCCGGCTCCGGGGCCCTCTCCCCCCGCTTCTCGGGGAAGAGCGGCGGGAGGACCGAGAGCGTCCCCTCGCCGACCTTCGTGCCGCGCGCCCGGGCCGAGGGCAGGAAGGGAGGGCGCGGCCGCCCCACCTCGTCCACCGCCGCGGGCTCGCCGAAGGAGAGAACGGAACCGCCGGCCTCGAGGCGCCGCTGGATCTCCTTCGCCTCGCCCGGCGCGAGCGCCGCGGCGTCGGCGAGGACGAGCGCCGCGGAGGGCGGCGCGTCGGCGGGGCGCAGGGTCACGGGCGCCTGCACGTGGAGCCCGGCGAGGAGCTCGCCCGCGCGCACGACGGCGGCGCGGTGGCGCCCGCCGGTCCAGAGATCGGCCTCGGCGGAGTAGAGCACCGCGCACTCCGCCACGGGCTCTCCCTGGCCGGGAGCGAGGCCGTTCGCCTGGAGCTGGCGCGCGAGGCGCCGCACCCGCGCGATCTCGCGGCCGCCCTCGCCCGCCGGCTCGATGCCGGAGAGGTCGACGCCGGCGGTGGCCGCCACCGCCGCGAGGCGCCCCAGGTCCCCGTCCCCGTCCGGCGCCCTCGGGGCCGCGATGGCGCAGGGGCGGCGCCCCATGGCCGCGCGGAGGAGCCGGAAGAGGCCGATGCCGGACGCGCCCGCGTCGAGCGCGGCGGGGAAGATGGCCGCGTCGAGGTGGCGGACCGCGCGGAGCTGGGCGGGCCCGAGCTCCTCGAACTGGGCCACCACGTCGAAGGCCTTCGCCGCCCCGCGCGCCGCGTCGCGAGCGGCGCGCGCCTCGTCGCGGATGGAGCGCACGAGCGCCTCGTTCCGCACACGCCAGAAGTCGCGGCCGAAGGGGAGCTGCCCGAACGATATCGCCCCGGACGCCTGCGCCACCGCCTCCCGCGTCAGGGCGAGGTAGTCGACGGGCTGGAAGTGCTCGCCGTACTCGCGCGCGAGATGGCGGGCGAGATCGCGCTGGCACTCGGGGCAGAAGCCCGCGCCGAGGAGCCCGAGCGCGAGCGGCGCGTCGGGGCGGTCCAGGCACACGCCGGCGAAGCCCGCCTCGAGGGCGGCCTTCTCCGCCTCGGCCACGCGGGCGCGCTGGCGCT
>DATDDC010000062.1:0-11538 GCA_036523995.1 Anaeromyxobacter sp. | reverse complement strand
GCCGAGGGCGGCCGGTCCTCCGGCCGCGGCGCGAGGGCCCGCCCCACGATCTCCCGGAGGCGCGGCGGCACGGACGGCGGCAGCGGCGGCGGGGCCGGGTCGGAGCCCTCGTCGCGCCCGGCGTGCGGGGCCGCGCCGGAGAGGAGGAAGTAGAGCGTCCCGCCGAGGGTGTAGACGTCGGAGGCCTCCGAGGGCGGCAGGCGGTCGCGCCACTGCTCCGGCGCCATGTAGGCCACGGTGCCGATGGGGGTCGAGCCCGCCGACACCTGGTGGGCCAGCGTGGTGGCGATGCCGAAGTCGGCGAGCATCACCCGCCGCGTCTCCGGGGTGAGGAGCACGTTCTCCGGCTTCACGTCGCCGTGGACCACGCCGGTGCGGTGCGCGGCGTGGACGGCGCGGGCCAGGTCCTCCACGAGGCGAGCCGCCTCGTCCGGCGCCACGCCCGGCTGGGCGTCGCGCAGCGAGCGCCCGAGGCGGATGGAACCGGGGCTCTCGTCGTCGGGGTCGGCGCACACCGCCATCTCGACGTAGAAGGGGCCTCCCTCGATCCGGCCGGCGTCGAAGACCGGCACCACGTGCGCGCTCGGGATGCGGCGCGCGCGGCCGGCCTCGCGCCGGACCTGCTCGACGAACTCGCTCATGCCGGGGCCGGGGCGGAGGAGCTTCAGGGCGACGTAGCCGTCCAGCGGCGGCCGGCGCGCCAGGTAGACCTTCCCGTGGGCGCCCGCGCCCAGCTCGCGCTCGAGCGTGAAGGGGCCGAGCACGCAGGGGAACGGTCCGGCCGGCAAGGGAGCGTCGGGCCGATCGTAGTGGGCGAGCAGGCTCCGCACGAGCCGCTCCAGCTCGGCGTCGCCGCCGCAGAGCTGCGGCACGAGCCGGGGCCACTCGGCGCGGTCGTGCTTGAGGACCACCTCCACCACGAGATCGGCGCCCACGACCGTCACGTGCCGACCTCCTGCGCCGCCCCGCCCCTCGCCTCGCGCGAGGCCACCCAGGCGCAGAAGAGCGCGAGGTCTCCCTCGACGCGCGCCGCGGGGACGCCGAGCGCCTCCGCGATCGAGGCCCGGGGCTCCCCGCCGAGGTAGAAGCGGCGCGCCGCCTCGGCGATGGCGGCGCCGCGCGCGAGCCGGGGGTCCGCGCTCACCGCCGCGATGGCGCGCTCGACGAGGGAGAGATCGGGCGCGATCGCCAGGCGCGCCCAGGCGAGGAAGAAGGCGATCCGCTGCTGGACCATGGCCTTCGACTCGCCGAGGAGCTCCGCCGTCTCACCCTGGGTGAATCCGGCGACGAGGTGGCACTCGGCGGCGCGCGCGATCTTGCGGCGCCGCGCGATGTGCCGGTCGGAGCGCAGCCGGTGGAGGAGCTCCAGCACCGCCAGCGCCTCGTCGCCCGCGGGCGCGACGGCCTCCCCCGCCACCGCGGAGAGCAGCGGCAGGAGGGCGGCCGCCTCCCGCCGCTCGCGCCGCCGCGTCTCGCGCCAGTGCGAGATCCACATCCGCCGGATGAGGAACAGGCAGTACGCCGTGAAGTGGCGGCGGTCGCGGAAGGAGGTGCGGCGGCTCAGGATCCGGGCGAGCGCGGTGTGCAGCCCGGCCGTCCCGGCCAGCGTCGGCGGCGCGCCGCGGCTCATGGCGCGCACGCGATCGCGAAGCTCGTCGTACGCCCCGGCCACGAGCCGCTCGACTCCGGCCCGCCCGCGCTCGTCGTTCCCGTTCGCCATCCGTAGCGATCGGACACGAGACTACGACGGGGAGGGGGGTGGAGGCACGGGGGTCCCCTATGGGGTCCGCAGGTCGAAAAGCGGACGGGCGGCGCCGGGTTCCGCGGGACCGCTCCCGGCGCGGGTGGCCGGACGGGGCTTCGGCGGCGCTTGCGGATCGCGGGGCACGAGTCGCTCCGCTCGAAAGGACGCACACATGCATCCGCAATCCCACCCTCGTGCCTCGCAGGTCCGATGGAGCGCGCTGCTGTGCGAGGCGCGCACGTCCGCCGCCGCGGTGCTGCGCCTGCCGCACGGGCACCCGGACGTCGAGGACCGCGTTCAGGACACGATGGTCCACTTCCTTCGCGCCGGCCCCGAGCGGTTCGATCCCTCGCGCGGCACGCCCGAGGCGCTCGTCGGCGTCATCGCCCGGAATTGCGCGCGGGATCACCTCCGGCGCAGCGCCGCGCGGATGCGGGCCTGCGAGGCGCTCCGCGCGGAGTGCCCCGGGACGTGCGACGGCGATCGCCGCCGCGCGGAGGCGGCGCTCGATCTCGCCACGGTCCTGGCGCGACTCCACCCGAAGCACGCCGCCGCGCTCGTCTCGATCGACCTCGAGGGCGAGCGCATCGCCGACGCCGCGCTCCGGGTGGGGAGGAGCTACGCCGCGGTCAACGCGCAGGTCGGGCACGCGCGCGCCTCGGCTCGGAGGATCGCGCGGGAGCTCGAGGCGGCGTGACGGTGACGCCGCCCCGAGCTCCGCGCACCCCTGGCTACGGCCGCTTCAGGACCGATCCGGCGCGACGACCTTTCCGTCCGAGCGGGTGTCGCCGGCCGCCTTGAGCTCCGCGCGACGGTTCTTCGCCCACACCGCCTCGCCGGTGCCCTGCACCGCCGGCATCTCCTTGCCGAACGAGACGGTCTCGATCTTGCCGCCGACGCCCAGGTCGGCGAGGTAGCGCTTCACGGCCTCGGCGCGCTTCGCGCCGAGCGCGATGTTGTAGTCGGTCGTTCCGCGCTCGTCGCAGTGGCCCTCCACGAGGAGCGACGCCGCGCGCCGCTGCTGGAGGCACTTGGCGCTCTCGCGCAGGGACTGCATGGCGGGCTCGTCGAGCACGGCCGAGTCGAACGCGAACGAGACGCGCAGCAGATCGCAGCGCGTGGCCGCGATGCACTTGCCGGACGAGCAGGCCTGGCCCGGGCCGCAGTCGGCGTCCACGCTGCACTCGGCCTTGATGGTCTCGGTGCGTGCCTCGGCGGGCGGGGCGGGGGTGCTCTGCGCGTCGGTGACCTCCGAGCTCGGCTGCAGGTTCTTCGGCTGGGCGGCGCAGGCGGCCAGGGCGGCCACGACGAGCGCGCCCGACAGGGGGGCGAGCCGCGACGAATCGAATCGGAAAAGGCGCATGGGGCCTCCGGGGGTGTGGCGGGGACCGTCCCCCGCAACCCTTCCTACGCACCGGGTCCGCGCTTCTATCGCGAGGGCCTCCGCGCCCGCTCCCGCGCCGCCGGATCGCGCGTGAAGCCGCGCGGCGCTTTGCCGCATCGGCGCGCCGGGCGAGCGCGAAGGAAAACTTTGCGCCCCGCGCGGCGCGTGGGACATGTGCGCGGGCGCGCGGTGGGTCATTGGACGAGCGCGGAGCGTCACTCGGCGACGTGATGGTGGCGCCAGCTCCTTCACGAGAAGATGCGCTCGACCGGCGCAGCCACGAACCGGAGGGGGGCGTATGGCGGCCGAGGACACATGGAAGAGGACACCCGCCGGGTTCGAGGGCGACATCTCCGGCCTGGGCCTCTCCGACATCATCCAGCTCGACGTCGTGAACCGCTTCTCGGTATGCATCGACGTCCAGTACGAGGGCCTCCAGGGCCTCATCTTCCTCCGGGACGGCGAGGTCATCCACGCCGAGCGAGGCGAGCTGACCGGCGAGGCCGCGTTCTACGAGATGGTCTCCTGGCCGGGCGGCCGCTTCAGCCACAAGGAGAACGTCGCGACGACGCGCCGGTCCATCCAGAAGAGCTGCCAGTTCCTGCTCCTGGAAGCGCACCGGCTCATGGACGAGAGGCGGGAATCACCTCCAGTGAATCACGCTCGCCCGGCCGCGCCGGCCGCCGCCCCGGCGGCGAGGCCGAGCTCCCCGGCGGAGGTCCTCCGGACCCTCCGGGAGATCCCGGGCGTCGTCCAGGTGGTCATCCAGGGGAAGGACGGCGCGGGTGTCGGGGACGAGGGCTACGAGGGCGAGATCGTCCGCGGGCAGGCGCAGTACGTCGCCATGGTGGGCCGGCAGCTCGGCGAGAAGCTCCAGGCGGGCGCCCTGCACGCGGTGGTCGTGCGGGGCACGACCCGGCACGTGCTCCTCCTGGTGGCGAAGAGCCATCTCGTCACCGTGCTCGTCGACGGGGAGGCGCAGGTGGGCGCCGTCGAGGGCGCCGTGCGAAAGGCGCTGGCGCGAGGGCGCTAGGGAGGGGCCATGCAGACGCTGCTCAATCACCTCAACGCGGTCCCGGGCGTGATCGGGACGCTCGTCTGCGGCTCGGACGGGCAGCTCATCGCCAATGCCTTCCCCCCCATCTTCGAGGAGGCGCTCCTCGCGGACGTCGCGAAGACCGTGGCGGAGAGCACGGTCGGGCTCGCCACCATCACGGGCGACGTTCGCCTGCTCGACCTGCGCCACGCGAGCGCGCGGATCGTGGCGCGGCCGGTGGCGGGCGCCACCATGCTCTTCCTGTGCACGCCGACGATGAGCCTCCAGCCGCTCGAGATCTCGGCGTCGGTCGCCGCCCCCAAGCTCGAGCAGCTCGTGGCCGCGAGGTCCGCGGCGCCCCCGAGCGCCCCGCCCGCACGCGCGGTGAAGGACGGGAGCCTGCATGCCCTGGTGCAGCGCATCGACGCCGTCATCGCCCGCAGGAAGCTCGATCCCTTCGACACGCGCGGCGCCATCGCGCTCCAGGCCGGCTTCGGGCTCGGCTTCATCGACGCGGAGACGCCGGACGATCCCGAGAAGCTGTCGAGGCTCCGGGCGGCGGCGAGCGCGGTCCTGGGCGAGAGCGTCTGACGGAACCCCCGAGGAGAAGCGATGAAGAACCTCTCCATCAAGACGAAGATCGCGCTGGCGGTGGTGGCCTGCCTCGTCCTCATCGCGGCAGCGAACGCGATGCTGGCGCGCCACAACTACAAGCGCGACATGGCCTACGCCGGCGAGCAGGCGGTGCGCGCGGCCGTCCGGTCCCTGCGCGGCATCGAGAAGCGGGAGATCGACAAGCTCTCCACCACACTCGACGCCCTCATCGGCGAGCCGACCCTCGCCGCGTTCATGGCGCAGCGCGATCGCGACCGCCTGCTCGAGGCCGCGGCGCCCATCTTCAAGGAGCTGCAGGCCCGCCACAACGTGACGCACTGGTACTTCATCGATCCCGCGCCGGCGCGGACCTGCTTCCTGCGCGTCCACCGGCCCGAGCTGCACGACGACGTCATCGACCGGCAGACGTTGCTCGCGGCCATCCGGACCGGAGACACCGCCGCCGGGAAGGAGCTCGGGCAGACCGCCTTCGCGCTGCGCGTGGTGCGGCCCTTCGCCCCGAGGGGCAAGCTCCTCGGCTACATGGAGCTGGGCCAGGAGATCGACGACTTCCTCACCCGGATGAAGGAGGAGACCGGCGACGAGTTCGCGCTCGTGGTCGAGAAGCGGTTCCTGAGCGCGTCGGCGTGGGCCGCGACGCGCGGGGAGCGGCGCAACAACTGGGACGACGACCCCGACGCCGTGGTGGTGGACGCCACCAGCCGCGAGCCCGGCTTCTTCGGGACGAGCGCCGAGGTGGGCGACGTGCCCGAGGCGGGCCGCTACCTCGGGCCGGCCGAGCGCGGCTCGCGCCGCTTCGTGCGGGGCGTCGTGCCCGTCCTCGACGCCGCGGGCCAGCGGGTGGGCGGCCTCTTCGTGCTGCACGACGTGACCGCGCTGCGCGAGCGCGCCCTGTCCGAGCAGACGGGCGTGGTCGTGCTCATCGGCGCCGTCGCCGTGGTGGTGCTCTCGCTCCTCTACTTCCTCGTCGAGGTGCTCGTGTTCCGGCGGCTGGCGAGGATGACCCAGGCGATGCAGCACCTCTCCATCCGCCTCGCCGGCGGCGACTACGACGTCGGCGGGACCATCCGGCCGGCGAGCTCCGACGAGATCGGCAAGTTCGAGGGGTTCCTGGGGAGCTTCCTCTCGACCATCGGCTCCACCCTGCGCGAGCTCGAGAAGCGGCAGCGCCGGACCGGGTAGGCGGAGGCCCGTTCTCGCCTCGCGGCCCGTACGGCGGCCCCGGCGGGCGCCTCGTCCGCGACCCGGTACCGGCGGTGGGCGAGGCGCTGGCGCGCGACGACGCAGCTAGTCCTCGACGGCGAGCACCGTCGCGGCGGGCCCTTGAACGGCGCCCGAGCTCTCCGGCACGGCCTCGTCGCCCCCGTTCCCTTCGCAGACGGGGAGGCGGACGGTGAAGGTGGATCCCTTGCCCGGCTCGGATTGCACGATGACCTCGCCGTTCGCCTGCTGCACGATCCCGAACACGGTGGAGAGGCCCAGCCCCGTGCCCTTTCCCTGCTCCTTCGTGGTGAAGAACGGCTCGAAGATCCGGGAGAGCACCTCGGGGCTCATGCCGCATCCCGTGTCGGAGACGCGGAGCAGCGCGCTGCGGCTGGGCGGCTCGCCGGCCCCGCCGGCGGAGGCGGCGGAGTCCCCGTTCGCCGTCTCGATGCGCAGCCGGCCCCCGCCCGCCATGGCGTCGCGCGCGTTCACGGCGAGGTTCAGGATCACCTGGTCGAGCTGGCCCGGGTCCACGCACACCGGCCACGGGTCCGCGGTGAGGGCCAGCGACACGTCGACGTCCTTGCCCAGGGAGCGGCGCACCAGCCTCTCGATCCCGAGCACGACGGCGTTGAGATCGGTGCGGACCGGGCGACCGGGGCTCTTGCGAGCGAAGGTCAGGAGCTGGGAGACGAGCCGCGCGGCGCGGTGGCCCGCCTGCCGGACCCCCTCCGCCTCGTCGCGCAGGGGCCCCGACTGCGGCAGCTCCTCGAGCAGGAAGTCGCAGCCGCCCAGGATGACCACGAGCAGGTTGTTGAAGTCGTGGGCGACGCCGCTCGCGAGCCGGCCCACCGCCTCCATCTTCTGCGCATGACGCAGCTGCGCCTCGAGCTGCTGGCGCTCGGTCGCGTCCTCGAAGGTGAGCACGGCGCCGACGAGCGCCCCCGCTTCGCGGATGGGCGCCGCCACGCGCTGCACCGCCAGCGTCGCGCCCCCCTCGCGCCGGAGGACGTCGTCCCCCATCTGGTCCTTCCCGGACTCGATGGCGCGGCAAACGGCGCACGCAGGCGAGGACTTGTCCGCGGGCCCGTGGGGCGCGAAGTCGTGGATGGAGCGCCCCATCCCCGACCCCGGCGCGATGCCGAGGAGCCGCTCCGCCGCCGGGTTCGCGAACGTGATCCGTCGCTCGGCGTCCACGGCCACGATGCCTTCGCCGGCGGCGTGGAGGACCATGCGGTGCTGGCGCGTCAAGGCCTCGAGCGAGGCGGCCATGCCGTCGAAGGCGCCGGCGAGCTGGCCCACCTCGTCGCGCGCCGGAGCGAGCTCGGTCCTCGCGCCATAGTCGCCCTCCGCGAGCCGCCCCGCCGCGCGCGCCACCGCCGCGAGGCGGCGCACGATGAGCAGCTCGCCGGCGAGCGAGATCGCGGCCAGGGCGGCGACCCCGGCGAGGCCGTAGAGCAAGAGCGTCTTCACGTAAAGCCGCTGCGAGTCGGCGAGCACGAACGCCTCGGGCACCCCCATCGCGATGCGCATGGCGACGTCGCCCGGCGAGAGGTCCACCGTCTCGAAGGCCCAGTGCCGCAGCACGCCGTCCGAGCCGCTCAGGGGCTCGGCGGGGCGCTCCGGATGCTGCATGAGCTCCCAGAGCGGCTGGAAGATCGCCTCGCCGCGGCCGGAGGTGCCGGCGATCACGGTGCCCAGCCGATCGGTGAGGAAGACGACGGAGCCCTTGGGCGCATCGAGGGCGCCAAGGCGGCGCTGCATCGCGTCGAGGTCGAAGGAGGCCCAGACCACCGCGCGAAGGCCGCCGCCCACAGCCCAGGCCACGTTCGCGTAGTTGAAGACCGGCCGCTTGCTCGCTCGCCCGACCTGGTAGACGCCGGCGATGAAGGTCTGGGCCTCGCGGGCCCGGAGGAAGTACTGCCGGTCCGCCACGTCGAACGGGGGTTTCCCGGTCCCGATGCAGTACATCGTGCCGTCGGACGTGATCGCCCCGATGTTGGCGAAGCGTGCGTCGTTCGCGAGGAGCCTCGCCGCGAGCGCGGAGCACTCGGCGCCGAGGTGTTCCTGCACCGGCTGCGTCTCCGCGAACGAGGCGAGGAGGCCGCGCGCGCCTTCCATGCTCGTCTGCTGCTGCTCCCGGGCCTCCCGGGCGGCGGCCCTCAGCGCCGTGACCGCGGCCTGCCGGTGGTCCTCTCGCTCGTTGGCTGCCAGGCCGTGGAGAAGCCAGAACCCGGGCGCCACGGCGATGAGGACGAGCACGGACAGGCGCGTTCGCAGCGTGTTCAAGATGGGACTCCGTGACCCCTCGCTTCACCTTGCGTGCCACGGCGCCGGGTGCAATGCCGCGTCGCTCCGGGCGAAATCGAGGGTACGCGGACCCACCGTAGAACGCGGCTGCGACGGAGGAAAGGAGCTCTTCACGCGCGCGGCTCTAGAGGATGGGCGCGGCTCCCGGTGGGCCCATCGGCTCGGGTCGGCCGCGACCCGGGTCGCGCAGGACCGACGAGCGGTGGTGCTTCCGAGAAGGAGCCCTACGCCGCTCGCTCCGGCGCGGCGCGCACCGGCGCGGGACGCGCGTCCAGCGCCTCGACGCGGCGCAGCTCCCTCATCATCGTCGCGTAGATGGTCTTCTTGAGCAGGTAGTCGCCGTGCGCCGCTTCGACCTCCACGTTGCGGCCGTGCAGGACGCGCGACTCGATGAGCGCGCTCGGCCACGGCGCGATGCGGTCGCGGCGCGAGAAGATCGAGACCAGGGCGACGTGCGCCGGCCAGGCGCCCTCGCGCAGCCGGCGCAGGAAATCGCTCCCCGGCAGCATCTGCACGAGGGACGGCAGGAGCCATGCGAGCAGGATCCCGGCCCAGGCGACGCGCGTCCCTCGATGCGGCGTGCCGAGCGTGATGACGGTCCGCACGCGCTGGTGCCCGCCGAGCCGCTTCACCCACCAGGCGGCGACGAGGCCACCCTTCGAGTGGCCGATGACGGTGAGGGGCGCCAGGCCGGGGTTGCGCGCGTAGATGCGCTCGACCTGGCCGCGGACGAACCGCGCCAGCTCGTCGATGCGGCGCGTGTTGAAGCGGCCGGCGAGGCCCCCGAGGTCGAGCGAGAACACCTGGTAGCCGTCCCGGCGGAGCCGCCGCTCGAGCGGCTGGAGGGAGCGGCGGGTGCAGAAGAACCCTTGCAGCAGGAGCACCGGGGCGCCTTCGTCCGGGAGGCCGTCGCCGCGACCGAGGTCGCTTGCTTCGAGCCTGCTCCGGAAGGTCACCTGCATGTCCGCATCTCCGGTGGCGTTGCCGCGCTGCGCGGCTGCGTTCTCGAACCGTCCTTGAATGAAGGGACACCCGCGACATGCGCGCAGGGCCACCTCGTCCCCTCAGGGACGGCGGCCGCGCCTCCGCTCTTCAACTCGAGATCCGGCGCCTGGACCTCGCGGCGCGTCCGCCGGGACGACGACTCCCTCGTCGCGGGAGGCGCCTCGGTCTCGCCTCGCCCAACCTCTCGATATTTCGAGGCCCGAAGACTGATCGTGGTGCGCCGTCACCTCGCCGCGTCCTCGCCGCCCCGCGGGCGCGCGAAGACGACGTACAGCGCGGCGACGTGCATCATCAGCGCGAGCGGGACGAGGAACGTCGGGATGAGGCTCAGGGGCAGGGTGCCCATCGGCGCCGTCGTGATGGGCCCGGCGAGGATGCCCGCGCTCGTGGGCGAGTGGAGCACGCCGGAGGTCGCGGCGACGACGAGGTCCAGGATGCCGAACGCGGCCCAGGCGACGTAGAGGCGCCGGCGGGCGGGCAGCCGCGGCACCACGAACGAGGCGATCAGCGGCGCGGTGACGCCGACGAGGAGATCGCCGAGCCCGGCGGGCAGGGCGAAGCCGGCCGGGAGCCTCCCCGCCGCCCAGAGCAGCACGAAGACGCCGCCGATCACCCGCCCGGTCTGCACGAAGGTGAGGATCTTCAGATCCAGCGCGCGGACGAAGCGGCGGACCGTGGAGGAGGCCGCGAGCGCCACGAGGAACGCGAGGATGGGCAGGAGCGCGACCGCGCCGAGCGGCACGGGGGGCCGCGACGGGTCGCCCCGGGAGAAGGCGCCGGCGAGGCCGGCGGCGAGCATCGCCAGGAACCACAGGGAGAGCCCGAGCGCGAGCCAGGCGCGGGCACGGAAGCGGGTGGGATCCGGAAGCGCGAGCGACGACATGCGGGACCTCCTCGAGCGCGACGTCAACTTGCAACATGCAAGTGAGTCCGATCCATTGCGTAAGCGCCTCACTTGTAGATTGCAAGTCACTCGCGGCGAGGCTACCTTCGGGACATGAGACCGAGGAAGAGGGGAGCCCCAGGGCCGGCGAGCGGACGGCGGCGGTCCTCCTGTCCGGTCGCCTGCACGCTCGACCTCGTCGGGGACCGCTGGAGCCTGGTCCTCGTCCGGGACCTCCTCCTGCGCGGCCCCCGCCGCTACGGGGATCTCCTGGCCGGGCCGGAGGGCATCCCCACGAACATCCTCGCCGACCGGCTGAAGCGCCTCGCCGCCGCAGGGCTCGTGGAAGCGCGCGCGTACAGCGATCGCCCGCCGCGGCGCGAGTACGCGCTGACGGAGCGGGGCAGGGCGCTCGGGCCCGTCCTCCGGGCCATGGCGGTCTGGGGGCTGCGCCACGTGCCGGGCACGCAGCCGCCGCCGGGCCTGCCGCTGAGCTGAGCCCGCTAGCCCAGCTTCTCCTGCAGGAGCTTCCGCACGAGCGCCGGGTCCGCCGCGCCGCCGGTCTCGCGCAGCACGGCGCCGAGCAGGACGCCGAGGAGCTTCTTCTCGCCGGCGCGGTAGCGGTCCGCCTCGGGCTTCCGCGCCGCGAGGGCGCGGGCGATGGCGGCCTCGAGGGCCCCGCGGTCGTCGACCTTCTCGAGGCCGAGCGCGCCGAGGCGAGCCTCGGGATCGCCGCCCTTCTCGACGAGGTCGGCGAGGAGCGCCTTCGCGGCCGTCGGCGTGAGCCGGCCCGCGTCCACGAGCGCCACGAAGCGGCCGAAGTCGGCGCCGCCGAGCGGGAGATCCGGGAGGGAGCGATCGCCCGCGAGGCCGGAGAGATCGTTGAGGAGCCAGCGGGCGGCGGAAGCCGGCCTCGCCCCGGCGGCCACCGCGCCGTCGAAGTAGGCGGCGGTCCGGGGATCGCCGGTGAGGAGATCGGCGTCGTCCTCGGCGAGCCCGAGCTTCCGGTACCGGGCGAAGCGCTCCGCGAGCGAGGCGTCGCGGGCGCGCTCCTCGTCGCGGAACTCGCGGCGGGTCTTGCGCGGAGCGGCCGCCCCATCGGCGGGCTTCCGCTCGCGCGGCCTTCGCTCCTCGGCGGGCCTGGAGGCGGCGGTCCTCGCGCCCCAGGTGTCCTTGAGCGTGATGGTCCGGTTGAAGACGGGCTTCCCCGGGCGCGAGTCGACGGGGTCCGCGAAGAAGTAGCCCTGGCGCAGGAACTGCCAGCGGCTCCCGGCCTCGGCGGCGGCCAGGGCCGGCTCGACGCGCGCGCCCCGCGCCACCGCGAGCGACTCCGGGTTGAGGGCCTGGAGGAAGTCGGC
>DATDDC010000061.1:0-2302 GCA_036523995.1 Anaeromyxobacter sp. | reverse complement strand
AGGCAGGTCGAGCTCGGATCGGAGCCCTGGAGCAGGAACGGGTTCGTCGTGCCCACCCCGAGGCTCCTCGAGGTCATCTGCGGCTTCGGCGTGCCCGCAGGATTGACGAACGTCTCCGACGAGTTGTGCATGGTGTGGCAGCCCTCGCAGGCCGCCACGCCGCCGGAGTGGAACGTCTGGGCGAAAGCCGGAGCGGCCGCCGACATCGCGGCCGCGATGCACGCGACACGAAGTCCTCTCATCCGCTGTCCCCCCCCTCGCCGTCCGGAAATCGGGTCCGCGCGCTGCAACCGCTGTGCTTGCACGGACAGTGAATGCCCGGCCCCAAGTGCGCGGAGGCACTTCCGTGCGACCCGTTCGCCGTGGGGCTTTTGGCGCGAGGTGG
Source organism: Anaeromyxobacter sp. (assembly GCA_036523995.1). Lineage (GTDB taxonomy): Bacteria > Myxococcota > Myxococcia > Myxococcales > Anaeromyxobacteraceae > Anaeromyxobacter. The sequence goes on along the minus strand of DATDDC010000061.1, from coordinate 1,917 downwards.
GGCAAGTCACGCAGCCCACCGCACCTGTGCGCCGGCGAGCATGCGGCAAGCTGGCGCAGTGCGCGGCCGTTTGGGCGCGAAGACCGGATCGTGCGAGCATCTGCGGCCTTCGCACCATGCCCTCCGCGCCCGAGCTCGCCGACCGCCCCTCGCCGCGGGGCACGTGGCTCCTCGCCGCCGCCGTGGTGGCGATGGGCGCGGCCGCCTACGCCAACGCGCTCCGGGCCGGCTTCGTCTACGACGACTTCCCGTCGATCGTGCGGAACCCCGCGGTCCGCGATCCGGCGAGCTTCCTGCCGGGAGGGCCGGGCTACGAGCGCCGGCCCAACCGCGCGGTCGGGTACATGAGCTTCGCGCTCGACCACCGCCTGCACGGCCTCGATCCGGCCTGGTTCCACGCCACGAACGTCGCCGTGCACCTCGCGAGCGCGCTCCTCGTCTTCGCGCTCGTCCTCCTCGCCTTTCGCACGCCGCGGTTGCGCGAGAGCCGGCTCGCCCCGCTCGCGCCGGCCGTGGCGTTCGCGGCCGCCGCGCTGTTCGTGGCCCACCCCGTCGAGACGCAGGCGGTCACCTACGTCGTGCAGCGCCTCACCTCGCTCGCGACGCTCTTCTACCTGGCGGCGGTGGTCCTCTACCTGCGCGCCCGGCTCGGCGGCGTCCGCCCCTCGTCGATCGCCTGGTACCTGGGCGCGATCCTGTCCGCCCTCCTCGCGACGAAGACGAAGGAGATCGCCTTCACGCTGCCGGCGGCGCTCCTCGCCTGCGAGGCGCTCCTCCTCGACGGCGCGGTCTGGCACCGTGCGCTCCCCGTGGCCCCTTTCGTGGCGCTGGCGGGCATCATCCCCTCGAGCCTGGTGCGGCTCGGCAAGCCCGCGGGCGAGGTCCTCGCGGATGCGGCCTCGGCCACGGCGGTCCAGACGGCGACGAGCAGGCTCGACTACCTCGCCACCCAGCTCGTCGTCGTGCCGAGGTATCTCGGGCTCCTGGTCCTGCCCATCGGGCAGAACGCCGATCCCGACGTCGCGGTCGCGGCGTCCTTCCTCGAGCCTCGCGTCCTCGCCGGGGGCCTCGTCCTCGCCGCGCTCGCGGCCGCGGCGGCCGTGCTGGCGCGTCGCGGCGGGCGCGGATGGGATCCCGCGGCCCTCCTCGCCGCGCTCGGGATCCTGTGGTTCTTCCTCGCCGCCTCGGTGGAGTCGAGCGTCATCCCCATCGTGGACGTGATGAACGAGCAGCGCGTCTATCTGCCCTCGGCGGGGCTGTTCCTGGCCGCGGCGGCCGGGCTCGCCCTCCTCGCCTCGCGCTTCACTCCGCGTCGCGCCGGGGCCGCGGCGATCGCGGCGGCGGCGCTCGTGGCGATCGCGCTCGGGATCGCGACCCACGTGCGGAACGAGGTGTGGCGGGACCAGCTCTCGCTCTGGGCGGACGCGGCGGCGAAGTCGCCGCGCAAGCCGCGCCCCTTGAACAATCTCGGCGCGGCGCTCTCGGAGGCCGGCCGCGCCGACGAGGCGGCCCAGGCCTTCCTCGCGGCGATCCGCGCCAGCCCCGAGCATGCCGAGGCGTATTACAACCTGGGCAGGCTGCGAATGACCGCCCGGCAGGATCCGGCCGAGGCGATCCGGCTCTTCCAGACGGCCCTCGCGCTCCGCCCGGACTACGTCGACGCGTACGCCAACCTCGCCGGCGCGTACGTCCAGGCCGGCCTGCCCGAGGCCGCGGTGCGGGTGGTGGAGGCGGCAGGGCCGAGCGTCCGCGACAGCGCCGAGGCGCAGTTCAACCTGGGCGTGGCGTGCGCGCTGCTCGGCGACCTGGCGCGCGCCGGCGAGCAGGTCGAGGTGCTGTGGCGCCTCGGATCCCCCCTCGCGGTTCAGCTCGAGGCCTTCGTCCGCTCCGGCGCGGCCCGGTCGGCGCGCGGCGGCG
>DATDDC010000060.1:0-2521 GCA_036523995.1 Anaeromyxobacter sp. | reverse complement strand
CGCCTGCCGCGCGGCGAGGGCGGCCGCCGCCTCTCTGGCCTCGGCGAGGGCGCGATTCGCCCGCACGAGCGCGAAGGTGGCGAGCGCCCACGGACCGAGCACTACGACCGCACCGACGAGGAACCAGACGACGTCCATGATCCCTCCCGCCAGCATCCAGACGGCGTCGAGAGCGCCCCCCATGGACACGGCGTCCACCCCCCGGTCGACGACCCCGCGACGGTGAGCGTGTCACGTAGGGTGCCGGGGAGCAACGGGGCGGAACCGGCTCCGGGCCGCGCGGGGGCGCGAGCGCAGCGAGCGCGCCGGGAAGCGCCACGCGAGGCGGCGAAGGCCGCCGCGAGGCGCGAAGGGACCCGGCGAGCAGGGGTGGGGCCCCGCGAGCTTCGCTCGCGGGGCGGGGCGGCACGCCCCGTGGCGATTGAACTTCAGTCCGCGCGCCGCGCCGTCGCCACTCGCGGGTCCGCCGCGATCGCGGCGCGGAGCTCCTCGAGCTGCTCCCGTTGCTGGCGCAGCGGCGAGGCGTAGACGTCCTCGAAGAGGCTCTCCAGCGGCGGCTTGGGCGGGAGGGCCTCCGCCTCGGCCAGCGCGGCGCGGATCTCCTCGCGCACCTCGTCGCGGATGCGGGCGTGCGCCGCGTCGGAGAGGACGCCGCGGCGGACGAGGTGGCGGCGGAGCCGGAGGAGGGGATCCTTGGCGCGCCAGGGCGCGACGAGCTCGTCCGGCCTGTAGGCGCGGGGATCGTCCGAGGTGGTGTGCGCCTCGAGGCGGTAGGTCACGTACTCGAGCAGCGTCGGACCCTCGCCCGCCGCGGCGCGGGCCCTGGCGCGGCGGGTGGCCTCGTACACGGCGAAGAGGTCGTTCCCGTCGACCCGCTCTCCGTGGATGCCGTAGGCGACGGCCTTCTGGGCGATCGTCTCGGACGCGGTCTGCGCCTCGCGCGGCGTGGAGATGGCCCAGCCGTTGTTCCGGCAGGCGAAGATCACCGGCGCCTTTCGCACGCCGGCGAAGTTCGCCGCGACGTGGAAGTCGCTCGCGCTCGTGGCGCCGTCCCCGAACCAGGCGATGGCGACGGCGTCGTCGCCGCGCAGGCGCGCGGCCCAGGCCGCGCCCACCGCGTGCGGGATCTGCGTGGCGATGGGCGCGCTGATGGACGCGAACCGGCCCGGGCGCCAGACCTCGTGGCAGGGCATCTGCCGGCCGCGCGCGACGTCGCCGTCGTTTCCGAGGAGGTTCGCCGCGAACGTGACGAGGGGCAGCCCGCGCATGAGCGCGGCGGCGTGCTCGCGGTAGCAGGGGAAGATCCAGTCCTGGTCCTCGAGCGCGGCCGTGGCGCCGACGATGCAGGCCTCCTCGCCCACCGCGCCCACGTAGAAGCCGATGCGGCCCTGGCGCTGCATCACCACCATGCGCTCGTCGAGCTCGCGGGAGAGGACCATGGTGCGGTACAGGCGCACGACCTCCGCGTCGGAGAGCGTGGGGAGGGGACCCACCGCGCTCCCGTCGTCCGCGAGGACGCGGGCCACGGGGTAGGGCTCCTCCCTGCTCGAGCGCGCCGGGGCCGGGGCGGACCTCTCCGCGCGCGGAAAATCCTCCACGGCCCGCAGCCTGCGGCGGGGGGCGTTGCGTGCGCTCGTAGCTCGGGCCACGGTCACCTCCGGGTGAACCGCACCGTAGGCAAACCGACCTGATAAGTCCAAGTGATTATCGTGATGGAAACATAAGCAATCGTGATAGAGTGCGGCCGTGGACCTGAGCGAGCTCGAGGTGCTCGTCGCGGTGGCGCAGGAGAAGGGCTTCTCGCGCGCCGCGGAGCGCCTCGGCCGGACGCAGCCCGCCGTGAGCCAGGCCATCCGCCGCCTCGAGGACGACATGGGGACGCGGCTCGTGGACCGCTCGTCCAAGGACGGGACGCTCACGGCCGCCGGCCAGCTCCTCTACGGCCACGCCCAGCGCCTCCTCCACCTGCGCCGGGACGCCGAGAACGAGGTGCGCGAGCTGCGGCACCTCGACCGCGGCAACCTGGCGGTGGCGGCGAACGAGTACACGGTCCTCCACCTCCTCGGCGTCCTCGCCCAGTTCCGCCGGCGCCACCCCCGGATCCGCGTGGAGGTGAAGCGCAGCCTCGCGAGCGAGATCCCCTCCGAGGTCCTCGGCCGCGACGTGGAGATCGGCATCGTCACCTACCGGCCGCTGCAGCCGGGGCTCACGGTCGTCCCCCTCGCCACGGACGAGCTCGTCCTCCTCGTCGCCCCGTCGCACGCCCTCGCCGGCCGGGCCAGGGTCTCGATCCGCGAGCTCGGCGGCGAGGTGTTCCTCGCGCACAACGTCCGCTCACCGCACCGCGAGCGCGTGGTGAAGGCGTTCGAGCGGAACCGCACCCCGCTCCAGATCGTGATGGAGCTCCCCACGCTCGACGCCATCCACCGGCTCGTGGCGGCGGGCGTGGGGGTCGCGCTCAGCCCGCGCCGCGCGGCGGAGGCGGAGATCGCGCGCGGCGAGGTGGTCCCGCTGACGGTGA
>DATDDC010000059.1:0-6784 GCA_036523995.1 Anaeromyxobacter sp. | reverse complement strand
GAGCTCCTCGGAGAACGCCCGCGCCATGGTCCGACCGAGGGGCCCTGGATCCTCGGGAGCGGCCCCGCGCGTGAACGGCAGGAGCGCGTCCCTCATCTCGCTCGCCCAGGCGAAGCGGTCCTCGGGCTCCCGCGCCAGGGCGCGCAGCACGACGGCGTCGAGCCCGCGGGGGACGGACCGGTTCACCCTGGACGGGGCCGGGACGGCGGCGGCGCGGATCTTCTCCATCACCGCGAGCTCCGAAGGGCCCGTGAAGAGCCGCACCCCGGTGAGCATCTCGTGCAGGACGATCCCCAGCGAGAACACGTCCGAGCGGCGGTCGACGGGAAGGCCGCGCACCATCTCGGGGCTCATGTAGCCGAACTTCCCGCGCAGCACGTCCGGCCGGGAGCCGCGCCGGACGGCCGCCTGCGCCACGCCGAAGTCGATCATGCGAGGGACCCCGTCGAAGCCGACGAGCACGTTCGCGGGCGAGACGTCGCGGTGAACGATGCGGAGCTGCTTGCCGCTCGCGTCCCTTCTCCGGTGCGCGTGGTCGAGCGCGTCGAGGATGCGCCAGGCGAGGTGGGCCGCGAGCGGCACGGGGAGCCGCTCCCCCTCGGCGCGCGCCCTGTCCAGGAGCTCGCGCAGATCCCGGCCGGCGACGTAGTCCATGGCCATGTAGTACCGGGACTCGATGCGGCCCAGCTCGTGGACCGGAACGATCCCCGGGTGCTCGAGCTGCACCTGGAGGCGGGCCTCGTCGAGGAACATCCGCACGAGGTCGTCGTGCTCCGCGAGCGTGGGCAGCATGCGCTTGACCGCGTAGGCCCGGCGCGTCCCGTCGTCCGGCCGCACGGCCGCGAACACCTCCGCCATCCCGCCGACCGCGACGCGATCGACGAGGAGGAACCTTCCGAACCGGATGGGCGCAGGCATCGGCGCGGGCACCGCCTGGACCGCTATGATACCGGCATGGCGACCACCTGCTACCGATGCGGAACGACGCTGCGCATCGACGGGCCCGTCGGCCGGCGGACGACCTGTCCCGAGTGCGATGCGGACCTGCACACCTGCTTCAACTGCAAGCACTACGACGAGAGCGCCGCGCACGAGTGCCGCGAGCCGCACGCCGAGCACGTGGTCGACAAGGACGCCTCGAACGCCTGCGAGCTGTTCCAGCTCGGCGACGGGGCCGCGCGGCGCAGGAAGAGCGCGCGCTCGGCGCGCGATCAGCTCGGGGCGCTGTTCGGCGAGGGGCCGGGGAAGGACGACGATCCCAGGGACGCGCTCGAGGCGCTGTTCCGGAAGAAGTAGCTCGCTATGCGGCGGCCTTGGGCGGCCGCGAGGCCTTCGGGTCGTGCGCGCCGCCGCCCGCCAGGGCGGGGCCGAGCCGGTTCTGGGCGAGCGTGAGCGAGAGCGCGAACACCGCCGCGGCGATGCCGAGGGCCGCGTTCGCGTACGCCGGCGCGGAGAGCGCCACGCGCAGGAGGACCGTCGCCACCGCCAGGGCGGTGTTCCGGAAGACCACGTGGTAGGCGGAGCTGTAGCGCAGGGACAGGAACACGAGCAGGACGTCGGCGAGGACGAGCACCGTGTAGAACGGCTCGAAGAAGGCGGCCCGCTCGGCGAAGGCGGCCTGGACCGCGAGCCAGGCGAACACGGCGAGCAGCACGAGCGCCACCACCTTCTTCGCGGCGACGAAGCTCTGCCGGTCGCGCGCGTCGTCGGTGAGCGGCCGGTGCCGCTGCGCCGCGTAGTAGAAGCCCAGCACCACGAAGATGACGAGCGCGCCGAAGCCGTCCGAGAGCATGCGCAGGACCGGCTCCCGGGCGTGGACCCACACCACCGGCTCGCCCAGGTTCGCGAACTCCTCGAAGGAGTGGCGGAGGAGGATGAGCGAGAAGATCTCGAACTGCTTGCCGGCGGCGTTCGAGACCGACTGGGCGATGCCGAGCACGAGGCCGACCACCTCGAAGGCGAGGAGGAGGTAGAGGGCAAGCTCCACCGCGACGAAGTGCCCGTGCGCCGTTCCCACGCGCAGCCGCGGCGGCAGCCAGCCGCGCTGCGAGGCCTCCACCGCGAGGATGGCTCCCACGTACGCGCCGGCGAGGGCGGCCGCCACGGCCTTGCGCATCCGCGCGCTCTCCCAGAGCGCCTCGATGCGGTCGAAGGCTGCGGTCGCGGCGGCGAGCGGGCGCCAGGAGGCCGCCACGGTCAGCGCGTCTCCGCCGCGATCCAGCCGAGGTAGGCAGCGCTGCCCGCCTCGACGGGGAGCGCGATCACCTCGGGGACCTCGTAGGGATGGAGCGCGAGCACGCGATCGCGGAGGGCCTCGAAGCGGGCGCGCGTGGTCTTGAGGAGGAGCAGGGCCTCGTCGTCCTCCTGGACCTTGCCCTCCCAGCGGTAGATGGAGCGGAGGCCGGGCACCACGTTGCCGCAGGCCGCGAGCCGCTCCTCCACGAGGGTACGGGCGATCTCGGCGGCGCGGTCCGGGGTCGGGACGGTGACGAGGACCACGATGGCGTCGCTGGCTCCGGCCATGGTTTCACCCGCCGTCACATCCCCGCCGACTTCGAGATGATCTCCTTCATGATCTCGGAGGTGCCGCCCGCGATGGTCATGACCCGGACGTCCCGCCAGGCGCGGGCGATGCCGGTCTCGAGCACGTAGCCCATGCCGCCGTGGAGCTGCATGCAGTCGTAGGCCACCTCCTGCGCGAGCTCGCAGGCGAAGAGCTTGGCCATGGAGATCTCGCGGAGCGCCACCTGGCGCCGGTCGAAGAGGTCGCAGGCGCGGTAGGTGAGCCAGCGCGCCGCCTCGAGGGCCGTCATGTGCTCGGCGAGCCTGTGGCGCCAGGCCTGGAAGCCGATGAGCGGGCGGCCGAAGGCCCTGCGCTCCTTCCCGTACTGGAGCGCGTCGTCGAGCATGAGCTGCATCGCCGCCACCGCCTGGATGGCCGCCACGAGCCGCTCGCCCTGGAAGTTCAGCATGATGTGCGAGAAGCCCTGGTTCTCCTCGCCGAGGAGGTAGCGGGCCGGGACCTTGCAGTCGTCGAAGAAGAGGACGGCCGTGTCGGAGGACGGGTTCCCCACCTTCTCGAGCTTCTTCGAGACCTGGAAGCCCCGCGTGTCGGTGGGGAAGAGGAGGAGCGAGATGCCCTCGTAGCCCTCCGGGCCGGTACGGACGGCCATGGTGAGGAAGTCGGCGCGGGCGCCGTTCGTGATCCACATCTTGGAGCCGTTCACGACGAGGTCGTCTCCGGCGTGCCGGGCCGTCGTCCGGATGGCGGCCACGTCCGAGCCGGCGTCGGGCTCGGAGATGGCGAGCGCGCCGATGCGGTCGCCGCGGATGGCCGGCGCGAGGAACTCGCGCTTGTGCTCCTCGGTGCCGATCTCGCCGATCACGGGGATGGCCATCTCGCCGTGCACGAGCATGGACATGGCGAGCCCGGCGTTGCGGCAGCGCACGAGCTCCTCGGCGTAGGCGACGACGTACCACCAGTCGAGGCCGGAGCCGCCGTAGGCCGGATCGTGGCGGATGCCGAAAAAGCCCAGGTCGCCGAACGTCTTGAAGAGCGACTTCGGGAACTCGCACGCCTCGTCCCACTCGCGCGCATGCGGCGCGAGCTCCTTCTCGCAGAAGTCGCGGACGGTGCGCCGGAAGACCTCGTGATCGGCGGTGAAGGGCTCGAAGCCTTCCATGACTCTCCGTGATGGGCTGGGCCATCACTCTAGCGCGCCTCGCGGGGTGCTGTCATACCCGCGCGGGGCGAGCGCAGGCCCAGCCGGATGAGGCTGGGCCGTAGCGAGCGGGGGGATCGGGGGGGCGCGAGGGCGAAGCCCGAGTGTCCCCCCGCCTAGACGACCGGGGGGACCTCCTGCGCCGGCGCCTGCGCCGGCGCCGGCACCGCAGCCGGGGCGCGGGGGCGGTGCCCGAGCACGGTCCCGTAGGCGACGCCCGCGACACCGACGAGGATGCCGATCGCGCCCGCCGCCGTCACCCCCTCGCGGAGGAGCGCCGCGGCGAGGAGGTACTGGGCGAGCGGCGTGAGCTGGAGCCAGATCGCCGCCTCCGGGATGGAGAGGGCGCCGTACGCCTCGGTCATGAGCACCTGCGCCGCATAGGCGGCGAGCGCCATGACGACGGCGATCCCCCACTGCGCGGCGCCGGTGGGCCAGGCGCCGAGCGCGAAGGGGAGCGCCACCGGCAGCCCGCCCAGGCAGAAGTAGAAGAAGATCGTCGCGGCGTTGTCGGTCGCCCGCATCGCCCGGATGGTCACGGCGGAGATGGCCGCGAACACCGCCGCCCCGAGGACGAGCGCCTCGCCCGCGCCGACGCCGAGGTGGAGCGAGCCGTTGCCGACGACGAGCGCCACGCCGCCGGTGGCGAGGACGAGCGCCAGGGCGAGGTGCACGGTGGGCCGCTCGCCGAAGAGGCGGATGGAGAAGGCGGTCGCGAAGACGGGAAAGAGGTTGTAGATCATCCCCGCCTCGCCCGCGGGGATGCGCTGGAGCCCGAGGAAGTAGAGCACCACCACGATGCCGCCGGAGATGCCGCGGCTCCAGAGGAGCCGCCGGTTCCGCGGCGCGTAGAGGCCGGGCCTGAGCCGGAAGGCGACGAGCGACGCCGCCGCGCCCACCACGAAGCGCACGGCGGTGAGCTGGCCCGCGGAGAACCCCTGCGGCCCGCGCGAGAGGAGCCGCGCCAGCACGGCCATGAGACCGAACGAGAACGCCGACCCGACGAGGAGGAGGCGGCCGCGGAGCTTCGCGCTCATCGGAGGACGCCCGCCCGGCTCGCGGCGGCCGCCCGGCGCACGGCGAGCCGGTGCGTCACGGCTCCTCCGCCGGGATGCCCTCGGCGATCCTCGCCTGCGGCGACGCGGCGTGGCGCGGCCGGTGACCGAGCACGCTCCCGTAGACGATGCCGGCGATGCCGAGGAGCACGCCCGCCACCGTCTTCCACCCGATCGTCTCGCCGATGGTGAGCGCCCACAGGTAGCTCGCGAGCGGCGTGAGCTGCTGCCAGAGCGCCGCCTCCGCCACGGAGAGCGCGCCGTACGCCTCGGTCATGAAGAGCTGCCCGCCGAACGCCACGACGCCCACGGCCGCCGCGGCGAGGTACGCCACGGCATCGCTCGGCCACCCGGGCCCGACGGCGAAGGGGATGGAGACCACGAGCGCGCCCACGGCGAAGGCGAAGAAGATGGTGGGGGCGTTGTCCGTGGCGCGGAGCGCCCGGATGGCGGTCACCGCGGCGCCGCCCGTCACGGCGGAGGCGACGCCGATCACCTCCCCCCAGCCGAGCCCCATGCCCGCGCCGCCCATGCCCGCGCTCATGACGAGGAACACGCCCGCGCTCGCGAGGACGAGCCCGAGGACGAGGTGGATGGTGGGCCGCTCGTCGAGGAGGAAGAGCGAGAGGAGCACGCCCCAGATCGGAAAGGTGTTGTTGAGGAGGGAGGCCTCGCCCGCGGGGATCCGCTCGATGGAGAGGAAGTAGAGGAGCGCGGCGAAGCCGCCGAAGAGGCCGCGCGTGACGAGGAGCCCCTTCCGCCTCGGGCGGAAGGTTCCGGGCCGGGCGGCGAACAGGCCGGCGATGAAGGCGAGGCCGAGCGCGAAGCGCACCACCGTCACCTGCGCGCCGTTCATGCCGCGGAGCGTGGCGATGCGGACGAGGACGGGCGAGAGTCCGAAGAGCACGGCCGCGCCGAAGAGCAGGGCCCTCGCCCGGGCGCGCTGGGCGTCGTGGCGCGCGGCGGCCGCTCGCCCCTCCGGCAGGCCCGCCTCGGCCGCGGCGCCTCCCGCCGCGAGGTCCTCTCCGGTCGGCATGGGAACACCGCGTCCTACCACCAGCGAGGCCGGTAGCCAACCGGGGGCCGGTCGGTTAAGAAGTGCCGGCACATGAGCGAGCCCGAGTTCATCACCATCAAGGGGGCGCGCGAGCACAACCTCAAGTCCATCACCCTGGAGATCCCGAAGAAGCGGCTGGTGGTGTTCACGGGGGTCTCGGGCTCGGGCAAGTCCTCGCTCGCCTTCGACACGCTCTACGCCGAGGGCCAGCGGCGCTACGTCGAGTCCCTCTCGTCGTACGCCCGGCAGTTCCTCGGGCAGATGGAGAAGCCGAAGTACGACACCATCCGCGGGCTCTCGCCCACCATCTCCATCGAGCAGAAGGCCGCCTCCAACAACCCGCGCTCCACCGTCGGCACCATCACCGAGGTGCACGACTACCTGCGCGTCCTCTACGCCTCCATCGGCATCCAGCACTGCCCCTCCTGCGGCCGCCAGGTCGGCAAGCAGACCGCGCAGCAGATCGTCGACTCCATCCTCTCCCTGCCGGAGGGCTCGCGCATCCTCGTGCTCGCCCCGCTCGTCCAGAACCGCAAGGGCGAGTACCGGGACCTGCTCGAAGATCTGGGAAAGCACGGCTTCGCGCGCGTGCGCGTGGACGGGATGATCCACCAGCTCACCGACCGGCTCGCCCTCGACAAGAAGCTCAAGCACGACATCGAGCTCGTGGTGGACCGGCTCGTGGTGAAGGAGGGCATCCGCTCGCGGCTCACCGACTCCGTCGAGACGGCGCTCCGCGAGGGCAAGGGCACGCTCGTCGTCGCCGACGCGGACAAGGAGCAGAAGGTCGGGACCGACGATCCCGAGGAGTACAAGAAGCACGACCGCTTCTACTCCGAGCTCAACGCCTGCCACGCCTGCGGGCTCAGCTTCGGCGAGCTCGCGCCCCAGAGCTTCTCCTTCAACTCGCCGCTCGGCTCGTGCCCGGACTGCCAGGGGCTCGGGACGCG
>DATDDC010000058.1:0-14866 GCA_036523995.1 Anaeromyxobacter sp. | reverse complement strand
ACGGCGGCCGCGGAGCAGTGCCAGGGCTCGCGGGACGGGGCGGCGCGGGCGGAGACGACGAGCTCGAGCGCGCGGCGGTCCGGGGCGGCGGCGGGCGGGTCCGTCGCGGGCGCGTCCTGGAACCACCTCGTGCCGGGGCGGAAGTCGAGCTCGGCGAGGCGATCCACGATCGCCCCGCAGCCGCCGATCCAGAGCATCCACCCGGCCGAGTCGAAGAAGGAGAGGGCCTGCGCAGACGAGGCGAGGCGCGCGGCGGACTCCTCGAGGACGGGGACGGCGAGCCAGAACGCGTCGTCGAGCCGCTGCGCCAGCTCACCCGCAGTCAACACGCCGCCGGGTCGCTCCGGCGCCGCTCCGGGGGCCGCGGGCGGCGGGCGCGGCCACGTGCGGGCGAGCTCGGCGGCGAGCAGGTCGCCCTCGAGCACGGAGGCGAGCGAGCCCGACGACCGATCGGAACTGTGTCGCACCGACGCCATGACCCGCGACCTCGCTTGTCCGCGAGCAAGGGTACACGCCACGGGTGGCAGGTTCAAACGAGCCCAGAAATCGGATGGATACGGATGGGGCGCGGCCGCGCGCTACCGCCTTCGGGTCCCGCTCAGGCCGCGGCGGCGGCGAGGGCGCGCAGCGCTGCGACGGCTCGATCGACGTGCTCCTCGGTCGTGAAGGGGCCGACCGAGATCCGCACGGTGCCCGAGGGATACGTGCCGAGCGTGCGGTGCGCGAGGGGCGCGCAGTGGAGCCCGGCCCGGACCGCGATGCCGAACGAGCCGTCGAGCGCGGCGGCGAGGTCGACGGGCTCCCATCCCTCCATCGAGAGCGAGACGGTCCCCACCTGGCGGCGGGCGTCGCCCGGGCCGTGCACGCGGACCGGCGGCATCTCCCTCAGGGCGGAGAGGAGGCGGTCCGCGAGCGCCACCTCCCGGGCGCGGATCTCCTCCACGCCCCGCGCGCCGAGGTAGCGGAGGGCCGCGGCGAGGCCGGCGATCCCCACGGTGTTGAGCGTCCCCGCCTCGAGGCCCTCCGGCATCTCCTCCGGCTGGCGCTCCTCCTCGGAGCGGATCCCCGTCCCGCCCTGCCGCATGGGCGCGAGCTTCACGCCCGGTGCAACGTAGAGCCCCCCCGTCCCCGTCGGCCCGAGGAGCGCCTTGTGCCCCGGGAAGGCGAGGAGATCCACGCCCATCCGGACGACGTCGATGGGGAGCGCTCCCGCGGTCTGCGCCGCGTCCAAGAGGAAGAGCGCGCCGTGCTCGTGGGCGAGCTTCGCCGCCTCGGCCGCGGGCAGGATGGTGCCCGCGACGTTGCTCGCGTGGATCATGGCGACGAGGCGGGTGGGCGCGTCCTTCAGCGCCCGCTCCAGGTCGCGGAGATCGAGCGCGCCGTCCGGGCCGCACCGGACCCGGGCCACGGCGACGCCGCGATCGGCGAGCGCCGCGAGGGGCCGGGCCACGGCGTTGTGCTCGAGCGCCGTCGAGACGACGCGGTCTCCCGGCCGGAGCAGCCCCCACAGCGCCAGGTTGAGCGCGTCGGTCGCGTTCTGCGCGAAGGCGATGCGCGCGGGGTCCGGAGCGCCGAGCAGCGAGGCGAGCATCCGCCGCGCATCGGACACCACCCGCTGGGCGGCGACGGCGAGGGCGTGGCCCGAGCGGCCCGGGTTCCCCGCGCCATGGGCCAGGAACTCGCTCATGGCCTCGCCCACGGCGGGCGGCTTCGGGAACGACGTCGCCGCGTTGTCGAGGTAGATGGCCATGGCGACGCCGTCAGGCCCCGACGTAGCGCGCGTAGAGGGACCGCGCCTGCGCGAGGTCGGAGGTGCCCTTCACGATGGCGCGGCCGTCGCCGAAGACGGTGAGCTCGTGCTCGCCCACGCGCAGCCGCACGAGGTGCTCGGTGGACGTCACCGGGCCCGCGGCGGCGAGGCGCCGCCCGAGCTGCCCCAGGTCCAGCGCCACCGGCCGCCCCGGGCTCACCTGCACGGCGTTGCGGCCGCAGAGCGAGGTGGTCTGGCTCGTCGAGCGCGCCTCGAGGTACTCGAAGCGCCGCTCGGCGCAGCAGGGGCAGCCCGGCTGCCGCTGGATGCGCTCCACCCGCTGGAGCTCGTTCGTCCAGAGGTCGAAGGCGGTGAGCCCCCGGTTCACGTGCTCGCGGTCCCGGACGAGGAGCTTCAGGATCTCCGCGGCCTGGACGGCGGCCACGGCGACGACGCAGGGGCCGAGCACCCCGGCCGTCTCGCAGGTGGCGAGCGCGCCCGCCGGGCTTCGGTCCGGGAAGGCGCAGCGGAAGCAGGCCGTCTCGCCCGGCACGAAGGTCATCGACATCCCCGTCGCGCCGATCGCGCCGCCGTACACCCAGGGCACGCCGGCCTTCACGCAGGCGTCGTTCAGGAGGTAGCGCGTCTCGAGGTTGTCCGTGCCGTCGAGCACCGCGTCCGCGCCCGCCACGAGGGCCTCCACGTTGGCGGGGGTCACGTCCGCCACGATGGGCCTCACCTCCACGTCGGAGTTGATCCGCGCGATGGCGCGGGCGGCGGCGACCGCCTTGGGCGCGCCGGCCCGGGCATCCGCCTCGTCGAACAGGAGCTGCCGCTGGAGGTTCGAGAGCTCGACGACGTCGCGATCCACCGCGGTGAGGAGGCCCACCCCCGCCCGCGCCAGGAGGTCGAGGGCCGCGGAGCCGAGGGCGCCGCAGCCCACGACGAGGACGCTCGCCGCCTCGAGCCGCTCCTGGCCGGCGTCGCCCACGGCCCAGAACCTCGACTGGCGGGAATACCGCTCGCGCTCGGACATGGGCCTCACCTCCCCACCCGCCGCCGCTCGGCGCCCGCCTCCGCGGAGGGCGGGGGCGCAGCCGGGGCCGCGTCGCCGTGGCCCCTGCGGATGACGTGGATGGCCGTCGCCTTGAAGGAGGCGAAGACCTCCTTCCCCTCGTGAAGGCCGAGCATGGCGAAGGACTCGGCCGTGACGTGCGCGACGAGCGGGAAGCCGCAGTCGAGCCGGATCTCGAGGAAGGGCCCCACCGAGGCCACCCGCGTGATGCGGGAGGGAAAGACGTTCCGGGCGCTGCTCGTGGCGGCGGGGTTCACCACCTCGATGACGACGTTCTCCGGGCGCACGCAGCAGTAGACCGGCTCGCCCGGCGCGCCCTCCCCGACGGCGTCGATCTCCTTGCCCGCCACGCCGACGACGATCTCCCAGCGGTCGCTGCGGAGGACCTCGCCGGCGAGGATGGTCTCCATCCCGACGCAGCTCGCCACGAACGCGTTCGCCGGGTTGTTCATCACCACGGAGGGCACGTCCGACTGCACGATGCGCCCCGCGTTCATCACCACGATCCGATCGGAGAGCCGGAGCGCCTCGGCTCGATCGTGGGTGACGAGGATGGCGGCCATCCCGCTCGCGCGGATGGTGGACTCCAGATCCCGGGTGATCGACTGGCGCGTCGGGAGATCGAGGTTCGCGAACGGCTCGTCGAGGAACACCACCTCCGGCTCGACGGCGAGCGCCCGGGCCAGGCTCACGCGCCGGGCCTCCCCGCCGGAGAGCCTGCGGGCGGAGCGCTCCGCCATGTCGCCGAGCCGGAAGCGCTCGAGATAGGTCGCCACCCGTCGCCTCGTGGCCGCGCCATCGAGCCCGCGCATGCGGAGGCCCGCCGCGACGTTGTCGCGGACGGTCGCGTCGAAGAGGAGCGGCTCCTGGAGCACCATGGCCATCCTGCGCCGGCGCTCGATGCGGCCGTTCGAGAGGACGTCCTCTCCGCGGTACAGGACCTCGCCTCCCGCCCGCTCGAGGAGCCCCATCATCGAGAGGAGCAGCGTCGACTTCCCCGAGCCGTTCGGCCCGATGAGCGAGACGAACTCGCCGTCGTGGAGCCGGAACGACGGGACGTCGAGCACCGCGCGGCCGCCTCGCTCGACCTTCAGGTCGCGAAGCTCGAGGATGCAGCCGCGGTCCGTCATCTCGGCCGGGCGCGCTGCTGGATGAGCGTGAGGGCGTAGTTGATGGCGACGCAGGCGACGAGGAGGATGACCGAGAGCGCGATGGCGACGTCGAAGTTGCCCCGCCCGACCTCCATGACGGTCGCCGTGGTGAGGACGCGCGTGTAGCCGCGGACGTTCCCTCCGACCATGATGGACGCGCCCACCTCGGAGATGACCCCGCCGAACCCCGCCATGACGCCCGCCATGAGCGGCAGCCTCGCCTCGCGGACGAGCATCCACACGAGCTGCGTCCGGGTCGCCCCCAGCGCGAGGATCTGGATGCGGAGCGCCGAGGGGAGGTGCTGGAGCGCGCTGATGGCGATCCCCGTCACGATGGGCGTCGCGATCACGGCCTGCGCGACGATCATGGCGGCGGGCGTGTAGAGGAGCCCGAGGAAGCCGAGCGGGCCGTTGCGCCACAGGAGGATGGACACGATGAGCCCCACCACGACCGGGGGGAGCCCCATGCCCGTGTTCACGAGGGTCACGACGAGCTTCTTGCCCGGGAAGTCGTTCAGCGCGACGGCCGCGCCCGCGGAGATGCCCACGAGGACGCTCACGAGCGTCGCCACCCCGGAGACCTCCAGCGAGAGCAGGGCGATCGCGAGCACCTCGCGGTCGAGGTGCCCGACGAGAGCGAGCGCCTTGGCGAGGCCGCCGAAGAAGAGATCCATCAGCGCCCCAGCGCTCCCGCGTCCTTGCCGGCGTCGGGGAAGAAGAGCGGCGACCCGACCTTGTCGACGCCGAACCCGCCGATGGCCTCCTGGGCGCGCCGGGACACGACGAAGTCGGCGAAGGCCCTCGCCCCCGCGGCGTTCACCTTGGGCCAGCGGGCCGAGCTCACCTCGATGACGTGATAGACGTTGAGGAGGAGCGGCTCACGCTCGACCAGGATCTCGAGCGCGAGCCCTCTCGCCTTCCGGAGGGCGAGGTAGGTGGCGCGGTCCGTCAGCGCGTAGCCGGCCTTCTCCGAGGCGACGTTCAGGGTGTCGCCCATGCCGAGGCCGGTCTGCTGATACCAGCGCTGGCTTTCCGGGCTCACGCCGGCCGCCTTCCAGAGGCCCTTCTCCTTCGCGTGCGTGCCGGAGCCGTCGCCGCGCGAGAGGAAGAGCGCCCCGGCCGCGGCGATCTTCTCGAACGCCTGGGCCGTCGAGGGAAGGCCCCGGATCCGGGCGGGATCGCCGGGCGGCCCGGCGAGGACGAAGTCGTTGTGCATGACGAGCCTGCGGTTCACGCCGAAGCCGTCCTCCACGAGCTTCTGCTCGTCGGCGGGCGAGTGGACGAGGAGGACGTCCGCCTCGCCCCGCCTCGCCATGGCGATGGCCTGGCCGGAGCCGACGGAGATGGTCTTCACGAAGTAGCCGCTCTGCTTCTCGAACATGGGCACGAGGACGTCGAGCAGGCCCGAGTCCTGCGTGCTCGTGGTGGTGGCGAGGAGGAGCGCCTTCGAGCCTGCCTCCGCCGCCGCGGCGGGAGGGCCGGCGAGGAGCGCGATCGCGGAGAGGGCGGCGAGGCGGGCGAGGGCGGACGTTCGTGGCCTGTGCATGAGTCTTCCTCGAGCTGCGATCGATCAGGAGGGCGTTGCGGCCGAAGGCGCGGCGGGGGTGAAGGGCACGTTCCGGGAGGCCGCCACCCGGCCGTCCTTCGCGACGAAGACGGCGCCCGCGCCGGGGAAGCGGGACAGGAGCGCCTGCGCGCGCTCGGGGGGGAGCACCATCATCGGCTTCGTGAGGCCGTCGGCCTCGAGGCCCGTCCGGGCGGCGACGACGACGCTGCTCCAGCGGGTGGGCGAGACGCCGGTGTGCGGATCGAAGATGTGGTGGTACAGGCGATCGTCGCTGAACGACGCCTCGTAGTCGCCGGACGTGGCGAGGAAGCGGCCGTCCATGGCGACGGCGCCGAGGAGGGCCGAGGGGTCCCGGGGATGCTGGACGCCGACGGTCCAGGGCCGCCCCGGCTGCCGCGCCCCCTCGGCGCCGTACTCGCCCGCGTCGATGAGCGCGTCGTGCACGCCCCGCTCGCGCAGGATCCCCGACGCCAGATCGGTCGCGTAGCCCTGCGCGATGCCGTTCAGCGTGATCGACATGCCCGGCCGGAGCGAGAGGAGGCGGCGCGACACCTCGAGCCCGGCGAAGCCCACGAGCGACCGCGCCCAGTCGATCTCGGCCCGCGACGGCAGCCGCCGCTCCCGGGCGCAGGAGACGAAGAGCGTCCAGAGGGGCTGGACGGTGACGTCGAAGGATCCGTCCGAGAGCGCCGACAGGCGCTGCGAGAACTCGAGCACGCGCACGAGGTGCGGGTCCGGGTGGGGGAGCACGCCCGCGGCGTTGAGGCGCGACACCTCGCTGCCGGGCCGGAACACCGTCATGAGCGCGTCGATGCGCCGCGTCTCGCGGAGCGCCTCGTCGATGGCGGCCCGCGCGGCGGCGGCGTCGCCGTGCACGGCCGTGATGGAGACCGTCGTCCCGAAGGCGAGGGCGGCTCCGCGCACGAGCCTGCGCCCGTCGGGGAGGGGCTCCCCGCCGCCGCGCCCGGGCGTCCCGTCCCGGAGGAGGTCGAGGTCGAGCCGGAGCCGCTCCCGCCAGACCGCCGCCGCGGCGCCGGCGGCCGCGAGGAGGGAGCCCGTGACGAAGACCCTGCGCCGCATGGTCATGGCGCCACCCGGTCCCTCACTCGAGCCCCCAGCGCAGGCCGGCGAAGACGCGCAGCGGCGCGCCGGGCGTGAGGAACGGCTCCACCGGCCCGCCGGCCGCCCTGCCGTTTCGCGCGAAGGTGCCGAAGACCTCGTAGCGCGCGTCGAGCAGGTTCGTCGCTCGCACGAACGCGCCCCAGGTCCGCCAGCGCGCCTCGGCTCCCGCGCCGAGCACGGCATACGCGGGGAGCCTGGGCGCGACGTTCGCCTCGTCGCCCAGGTAGCGCTGCGAGCCGACGTAGTGGAGGCCCGCGGAGAGGTCGAGCCAGGAGAGGGCGCGGAGGCGACCTCCCAGCGCGGCGCGGTGGCGGGGGCTCATGGGAAGCTCGGCGCCGCGCGGGACGTTCTCGGAGCCGCCGAGGGGCGTCGCGAGCTGCGGCACGTCGCTCTGGAACGTCGAGAGCGTGTAGGCGTAGCTCCCCTCGAGGGCCAGCGGGCCGACCGCGCACCTCAGCTTGAGCTCCAGGCCCTCGCGCCGCGTGTCGCCCACGTTCCGGAACACGACCTTCGTCGTGTCGGGGAGCGTCACGGCGAAGATGTCGTTGTGGAGGTCGATCCGGAAGGCGGTGACGGCGACGCTCACGTCGTCGAAGGGCGAGGTGCTGAGCCCGGCCTCGAGCGATCGCGCGCGGACGGCGCGAAGGAGCGTGAAGCTCGTGTCCGGCGCCACCCCGGACTGGAGCCCGATGCACGGCGAGGTGACGTCCGCGCAGGTGAGCTCGAGGAACGCCGGAGCGCGGAAGCCGCCGCTGTAGGATGCGGAGGCGAGCCACCGCGACGCGAAGGCCCAGCGCAGGCCGGCCGCGGGCACGAGGCCCGAGTACGACCCGCGCCCGGTCCCCTTCCCGTACGCGTCCCCCGGCGACGTGTCGACGATGTCGTGGGCGATCCAGTCGAAGCGGAGCGCGGCCGTGGCGGCGAGGCCGGCGAGCGGACCGGTGGCCACCCGGAGCTGGTCCTGCACGAACGCGCCGGCCGCGATCTGCGCGTCCGAGACGTCGGAGCTGGGGCGCGGGAGCGGGAGCCCGGTGTCGGGATCCGTCTGGAACTGGCCGTTCGGCTCCTGGTGCACCGTGATGCGGACGGAGCTGCGCGACGCCTCGGCGCCCGCCGCGAGCTGGTTGCGCAGCGGGCCGAGCGAGGCGTGGTGATCGAGCTGGGCCGTCCCTCCCACGGTGCGCGTGCCGTTGAAGAGCCGCGTGTCGGGCGCGAAGTAGCTCGCGTTGAATTGCTCCCCGTCGAGCGCGCGCACGAACGCGTTCACGGCGAGCTCGAGCCCGGGCGCGAGCCGCCGCTGCGCGTTGAGGGTGACGAGGTGCAGCTCGGGCCGGAAGAAGTCGCCGGGCGTGTAGTTCTGGGCGCGGTCCTCCCGCAAGAGGGAGAGCGGAAGCGAGCCCGGCTCGTGGAGCTGGTCGCGCTGGAACTGGTACGAGAGCGTCGCGTCCGTGTCCGCGGTGCGGAGCCCCACCTTTCCGAAGACGCGGGCGCCCCGCGACGCGCCGCCCGCGCGCCATCCGGCGTCGTAGGCCTGGCCGGCCGCGAGGTAGCCGTCGAGCGGACCGACGGGCCCGCTCACGTTCGCCTTCACCTGCTGGTACGGCCCTGCGCCGGCCTCGACCTCGACCTCGGAGCCGGGGCGCGCTCCGCCCCGGCGCGTCACGATGTGGATGGCTCCGCCGAGCGTGTTCCGGCCGAAGATCGCCTGCGGCCCGTGGACGATCTCGATGCGCTCCACGTCGGCGAGGGGGACGAGCTCGAGGTTCACCTCCTCGACCGCCGGCTCGTTCACGCGCACGCCGTCGAGGAAGACGCTGAGGCCCTGCGGCGCGCCGGTGACCGGGCTCGCGGTGAGGCCGCGGATGGAGAGGTCCTGCAGGCCCGCGTTGCCCTGCTGGTCGGAGAGCTGGACGCCGGAGAGGAGCTGCAGGGCGTCCTGGATGGTGCGGGCCCCCGAGGCCTTGAGCCGCTTCGCGTCGAGGACCTCGACCGAGGCGGGGTCCACGCCCGTCCAGCGCCGCGGAAGCCGCGTCGGCGCCTCGACGACGATCCCCTCCTCGTAGGCCGGCGCGCCGGCGTCGGAGGAGGGCGCGGTCGCTTCCCCTGCGGTCGGAGCTTCGGCGCGGGCGCCGCCCGAGGCGAGCGCCCAGAGCACGGCCAGGGCTCGGGCGGCCCTCGCCGCATTCGATCGCAGCTCGATCACGGGTGCCCTCGACGCGCGGTGATGCGGAGAACCTCTCGAAGCCTCGGGAGGTCCGCTGGAAAAGCAATCGTCAGGCCAGGCGCTCCCGCTCGCGCCGGCTGGCCGCGCCGCGCAGTTCTCGAATCTTTCCCGGATTGACGCAGCTCGCCGTCCGCCCCACGCCGCGTGACATGTCACATGCGAGTCACGGCCTGCGACATCCCCTCCCGATCGGCGGCCCGAGCCCGCCGGAGCGAACTCTTCCGTGAGAACGCTCGCTTCGCCGCTCCGGGCGCGCCGCGCACCCGTGGCCTGGGTGTTGCTCTCGGGCCCTCCGGCGCACACGTGTGCGCCTCGTTCCCTCGGCGGGGCGGAGAGATTGCCGGCCGCCTCCAGACTCGAGGTCAAAGGAGATGCGGACATGACGAACATCGGAGTCACGCTGGGCCGGCTCTTGAAAGCGACGGCCCTGCCGATCGTGATGGCGTGGGTCGCCGCGGCGCTGCCCGCGCGGGCGGGCGTCACCGACGCCGACATCCTCGACGACGCCAAGACGCCCGGCGACGTCGTCTCGTACGGCGGGTCCCCGCACCAGCACCGCTTCAGCTCGCTCGCCAAGATCAACACGCAGAACGTGAAGAAGCTCGTCCCGGCCTGGACGTTCTCGTTCGGCGGCGAGA
The DNA here is from genome assembly GCA_036523995.1 of Anaeromyxobacter sp. Lineage (GTDB taxonomy): Bacteria > Myxococcota > Myxococcia > Myxococcales > Anaeromyxobacteraceae > Anaeromyxobacter. The sequence continues at coordinate 5,339 of DATDDC010000058.1, read as the reverse complement.
AGCAGCGCGGACAGCAGGCGCAGCCGCTCGTGTACAAGGGCCGCATGTTCACGACGGCCTCGTACTCGCGGGCCTTCGCGGTCGACGCGAGGACGGGCGAGAAGATCTGGGAGTACAACCACCGCCTCCCCGAGGGCATCCTGCCCTGCTGCGACGTCATCAACCGCGGCGGCGCGCTCTACGGCGACCTGTTCATCTTCGGGACGCTCGACGGCGTGGTGGTCGCGCTCGACCAGGCCACGGGCAAGGTGCACTGGAAGCAGACGCTCGGCGACTACGCGGCCGGCGTGTCCATCACCCACGCGCCCATCGTCGCGAAGGGCAAGGTGATGGTCGCCATCGCCGGCAGCGAGTTCGGCGTGGTGGGCCACGTCTTCGCGCTCGACGCCAACACCGGCAAGGTGGTCTGGGATCGCCCCACCATCGAGGGCTGGATGGGCATGAAGGACGGCAAGGAGAACGGCATCACCGGCACGACCAACGCGACCTGGCCGGGCGACCTGTGGAAGAACGGCGGCGGCTGCGCGTGGAACGGCGGCACCTACGACCCCGAGACGAACCTGAGCTACTGGGGCGTCGGGAACGCCGCTCCCTGGAATCCGTACTACCGCCCCGGCGACAACCTCTACGCGAACTCGACCATCGCGATCGACGTCGACACCGGGAAGATCGTCTGGCACTACCAGCACGTCCCGAACGACGCCTGGGACTTCGACTCCATCAGCGAGAACATCCCCTTCGATCTCAAGAAGGACGGCAAGGTCACGAAGGCCGTCGGCATGTTCCACAAGGACGGCTTCTTCTACGTGAACGATCGGAAGACCGGGAAGCTCCTCAACGCCACGCCGTTCGTGAAGAACATCACCTGGGCCTCGAAGATCGACCTCACCACGGGCCGCCCGGTGGAGACCGGCAATCGCCCCGGCAACCCCACGGCCGCGAGCTCCGCCGGCACCTCCGCGGTCGTCCCCGCCGCGGCGGGTGAGGTGCAGAAGGGCACCACGGTCTGGACGGTGCCGAACTTCCTCGGCGGCAAGAACTGGAACCCCGCCGCGTTCAGCGACGACACGGGCCTCTTCTACGTTCCGTCGAACGAGTGGGGCATGGACATCTGGGACGAGCCCATCACCTACAAGAAGGGCGCGGCCTACCTCGGCGCGGGCTTCGTCATCAAGCCGGTCTTCAAGGACTACATCGGCTCGCTCAAGGCCATCGATCCGAAGGACGGCCACGTGGTCTGGGAGGCGAGGAACAAGGGCGTCTACTGGGGCGGTGTCCTCACCACGCACGGCGGCCTCGTCTTCACCGGGACGCCCGAGGGCTTCCTCAAGGCCTGGGACGCGAAGACGGGCAAGGAGCTGTGGAAGTACAACACCGGCTCCGGGATCATCGGCTCGCCCATCACCTTCGAGCTCGACGGCGAGCAGTACGTGGCCGTGGTCTCGGGCTGGGGCGGCGCCGTCCCGCTCTGGGGCGGCGAGGTGGCGAAGAGCCACGCCGGCATCACCCAGGGTGGAAGCCTCTGGGCCTTCAAGCTCCCGAAGTAGGGGCGGCCCCCGGCCGTCCGCGATCCGAGCCCGCTCCTCCCGGACCCACGTCCGGGAGGAGCGAGCGCAACACCGTACCGAGCCATCGAGGAAGCGAATCCATGAGAAGCGTCGAGAAGCGATGGGGAGTGATGTCGTTGGGCGTCGTGGCTGCGGCGATGTTGCTCGCGCCGGTCGCGACGCGGCCGCACGGCGACGTGAACCCGCAGCCGGTGGAGACGAAGGGGCTCGAGGCGCTGGGAGGGACCTGGCGGCCCTCGAACCCGTACCGGGGGAATCCGCGCGCCATCGAGATCGGCAAGTCCGCCTACAACCAGCAGTGCGCGCGCTGCCACGGGATCGGCGCGGTCTCCGGCGGGCTCGCGCCCGACCTGCGCTCCCTCGATCTCGGCGACCCGGGCGACAAGGACTTCCTCGGCCCCATGCGCAGGGGCGTCTTCCGCGATGGCCGGACGATGATGCCGAAGTACGAGGGCATCCTGAGCCAGGAAGCGATGTGGGCCATCCGCAGCTGGCTGGAAACGGTGCATGTCGACTGAGCGGCTTCGAGCCGGCCTCCTCGTCTGCGCGGCGTGGTCGGCGACCGCGGTCGCGGGCGTGGTGGACGCGCCCCTCGAGACGCGCGAGGCCGGGCGCCTCGTCGTCGCCGTGTACAGGGACTTCGCGCCGTACGCCCAGGGGGAGCAGGGCATCGACGTCGAGATCGCGAAGGCGCTGGCCGCGAAGCTCGGGCTCGCGCCGGAGATCCGCGACTACCCCGCAGCGGACAACGTCGACGGCGACCTGCGGAACATCCTCTGGCGGGGCCATCCCCTCTGGAAGGGCCGGCTCGCCGACGTGATGATGCACGTCCCCGTCGATCCCCACGTCATGAAGAAGAACGGCCAGGTGAAGATCCTCGCGCCGTACTTCCGGGAGCGGCTCGTCGTCGCGCGCAGCCGCACGAGGATCCCCCAGCTCCCCACCTTGCAGGTGTTCACGACCGAGAAGATCGGCGTGCAGGTCGAGACCGTCGAGGACCGCTACCTCGTGAGCTCCTTCGGCGGGCTCCTGCGCGACAACGTCGTCCACTACGCGAGCGCGTCGGAGGCGACGGCGGCGCTCCTCAAGGGAGAGGTCGCCGCGGTCATGGGCCGCCAGAGCGTCATCGAGGCGGCCCTCGGCTCCGAGTCCGCGAGGTTCGAGATCGCGGCGGCGCCGGCGCCCGGGCTCGCCACCACGGGCTGGGAGCTGGGCCTTGCGGTGAAGGCCGAGAGCACGGGGCTCGCGGCGGCCCTGCAGCGGGCCATGGCCGACCTCGTCGCGGACGGCAGCATCGAGCGCATCTTCGCGAAGCGCTCGATCACGTACCGGTCGCCTTCCACGGGCCTGTAGCGTGGAAGCCGGCCCGCGAGCATTCCTGGAGCTGCGTCTGCCCTCGTCCGCGTCGAGCTCCGGGATGCGGGCGGGCGGGGCGCTCCTCGCCGCGGCGCTCCTCGCCGGCGGGCCCGCGGCGGCCCGGGCCGGGGTCCTCACCCGCGCGGAGCTGCAGCGGCGGTTCCCCGAGCCGCTCCTCGTCGGCGAGCGCGAGAAGGACGTCCCGGTCTGGCCCATCTTCAGGCAGGGCGGCCCGCCGAGCTTCGCGGTCGAGCTCGCCGGCTACGTCTTCGAGTCGGCGGACCTCGCTCCGGTCCCGGGTTTCTCGGGCACGCCCGTGGACCTCCTCGTGGCGCTCGACACGCAGGGCGGCTTCCTCGACGTGGCCGTGCTCTCCCAGCACGAGCCGGTCTTCCTGGGCGGCGTGGGCGAGGAGCCGCTCTTCCGGTTCGTGGAGCAGTACAGGGGCCACTCCCTGAAGCAGAACATCACCGTGGGCGGCGGCGGGGCGAGGGCGAGCCACCCGGGCAGCACGAACGTCTACCTGGACGGCGTCGCCAAGGCCACGGCCTCGCTGCGCATCATCAACCAGTCGGTGCTCGCCTCGGCGCTGCGGGTGGCGCGCGCCCGGCTCGGCTTCGCGGCCGGACGCGATCCCGACCGCGTCGCGCACGTCCGCGCCGACCTGTACCAGCCCCGGACGTGGAAGCAGCTCGTCGACGCGGGCCTGCTGCAGCACAGGCTGCTCCGCAACCGCGACGTGGAAAAGGCCTTCGCGGGCACCGAGGGCGCCGGGCTCGATCCGGAGGCGCTCGCGAGGCCGGACGACCTCTTCTGCGATCTGTGGGTCGCCCTCGTCACGGTCCCCGTGGCCGGGAGGAACCTCCTCACCGACGCCGCGTGGAAGACGATGAACGACCGGATCCGGCCCGGCGACCACGTCCTCCTCGTCCTGGCGAAGGGCCGCCACCGGTTCGTGAGCGAGACCTTCCAGCGCAACACGGTCCCCGACGCGCTCGCGCTCCGGCAGGGCGGGCTGCCCATCGAGATGCGCGACCTCGACATCGACGCGCCGCTGCGCCCCATCGGCCAGCCGGACTTCGACCTCGCCATGACGTTCCGGGTGATCTTCCAGTCCGGCCTCGATCCGGGCGAGCCGATGCAGCTCTCGACGCGGGTGACGCGCTCCCGCGGCATCATCTTCCCCGGCCGTCACGGCCAGGACTTCGCGCTCGACTACGCCGTCCCCGCCCGGTTCCTCGTCCCCGCCGCCGGCGACGAGAGCTCCTGGGTCGCGACGTGGAAGGCCCGCAGGGTCGATCTGGCGGTGCTCCTCGCCTCGCTGGCCTTCCTCGCGTGGGCGCTCGCGCGCCGCTCGCCGCTCGTCTCGGACGCGCGCCGGCTGCGCTGGTTCCGTCCCGCCTTCCTGGCCTTCACGCTGGGTTACCTGGGCTGGTGGGCGCAGGGCCAGCTCTCCATCGTGAACGTCGTCGCGCTGCTCCAGGCCACCCTCGCCTGGCGGAGCTGGGGCTTCTACCTCTACGACCCGCTCGCCACCGTCCTCTCGGCCTTCGCCGTCGCCACGGTCGTCGTCTGGGGGCGCGGCACCTTCTGCGGCTGGCTCTGCCCCTTCGGCGCGCTTCAGGAGCTCGCGGCGGGCGCGGGCCGGCTCGCGCGGATCCGGCGCTGGCGCCTCGGGGCGAGGGCCGATCGGCGGCTCAAGAAGGTGAAGTACGCCGTCCTCGCCGCGATCCTCGTCGCCGCGGCGATCTCGCCGCGCCTCGGCGACCCCCTCGTCGAGATCGAGCCCTTCAAGACGGCCATCACGATGCGCTTCGAGCGCACCTGGCCGTTCGCCGCGTACGCGGTCGCGACGATCGCGGCCGGGGTGGTGGTCTACAAGGGGTTCTGCCGGTACCTGTGCCCGCTCGGGGCGGTGCTGGCCCTCGCCGGCCGCTTCCGCCGCTTCCGCTGGATCGCCCGCCGCGTGGAATGCGGGAGCCCCTGCCAGACCTGCGCGCACCGGTGCGAGTACCAGGCCATCGACGCGGCGGGTCGCGTCGATTACGCCGAGTGCTTCCAGTGCATGGACTGCGTCGCCGTCTACGAGAGCGACGAGCTCTGCGCTCCGCGCATCCTGGCGCGGAAGGGGAAGCAGATGCGTCCCGGCGGCGAGCTCGTCCGGCTGCCGGCCGGGCCGAGAACCCCAGACCCGACTTTCTCGCGAGGGATCCCGTGACGCCCCATACGACCTCTGCCGGGGGCTCGATGCCCACCGGTGCCTGCCCGAAGCTGTCCCCGAAATCCGCCCCCGCCGGAGGCTCCATGCGCACGCTCATCGCGACCCTCGCCGCCGCGTCGCTCGCCGCCGTACCCCTGCCTTCCCGATCGGGCGAGGCGGGCGCGCCGGCCCCGGCGGCGGCCGACGTGCAGGCC